>JAUNHO010000295.1 GCA_030523905.1 Bergeyella zoohelcum | reverse complement strand
TAATGGGATTATTTTGGCTTATTTCATCTTTGGGGAGACCGAGCATATGAGTGCCGTATTCTATATCGCATCTCTGGTGATGATTTTGTCCATCGTGGTCAATGCTGTTGTGAAAGCCAAAAGAAAACAGAAAGAAATTAGTAATATATCTAATAATAAGGCTAATTAATTAAGGAAAAAATAAAAAATGAAGAAAATATTATTATCTATCGTAAGTCTTGCTTTTATAGGGACGAATGCACAGATTGTAAGGAAATATTCCAACGAGTTTCTCAATATAGGAGCAGGTGCGAGAGCCTTGGGAATGGGCGGTGCGGTAGTTGCTAATCAAGGTGATGTCTATGCACCGATGTGGAATCCCGCGGGACTTTTGGGGATAGAAAGAGACTGGCAAGGGGCTGCGATGCACGCTGAATATTTTGAAAGTATTGCCAAATATGACTATCTTGCTTATGCTAAACCGCTGGATAATAATGGCGGTGTGTTTGCCTTTTCATTGGTGAGGTTGGGGGTTGATAATATACTGAATACCACTCAGTTAATAGACCAAGAGGGAAATATAGATTATGATAAAATCACGAAATTTTCACAGGCAGATTATGCAGGTATCGTGTCTTATGCCTTTCACCCAGGTGGCAATCATAAAATAGATGTGGGCGTGAATGCCAAATTGATTTACCGAAATATAGGGAAATTTGCTAATGGCTTTGGCTTCGGTTTTGATATTGGTGCGAGGTATCACGCTGATAGCGGTTGGCTTTATGGGGCTATGCTTCGCGATGCTATTACTACGGTCAATTTCTGGTCGGTCAATCAGGAGGCGTTATCAGCCGTAGTTAATGGAGAGGAATTTAACCCTGCTCCAACGGAAAAAATGGAAATCACAATTCCAAAATTAAATGCAGGAGTGAGCCGAAATTTTGAACTCAATAATAATCTAAAACTACTTCCAGAAGTAGGCGTGAATGTAGATTTTGCGAAGACAGCAGCCCTTGTCTCTACGGATTTTGCCAGTATTACACCTTACGGAGGGGCAGAGCTGAACTATAAAGATTTGGTGTTTGTGAGGCTAGGAGTGAACCAATTCCAGACCATTACCGATATAGAAAACCTAAAACGGAAGGTTTCCTTCCAGCCGAGTGCAGGACTTGGGATAAAATATAAAGGTGTAACTGTGGATTATGCAATTTCCAACTCTGGGCTTGGCGGTTCTAATTTTTTCTCCAATTTCTTTTCCCTGAAAATAGATATGGGGGGGGGGTAAAAAAAGAAGAAGAAGAGCTTCCAGAGACCCATCAAAACAACGCTCCAGAGATAATTCAGACTAATGATTCTGAAATAATCAAGTAAAGTTTTTATAAAATAATCAGTCTGAAAAAAGGCTGATTATTTTTTATACCGATAATTTTTTAATTCATTTGTGGTAATACATATGTCATAGCCTTTCTTTTTTAAGCCATTAGCAAGAGTGAGGTCTCCTGTCCAAAGTTTATGCCCACTTTGTAAATGCAAAGCAATAAAAGGCGTATCATCTATATCAATGTCTTTTGCAAGTTCTAAAGCTTTTAATAGATTTTCAGCTGAAATATAGTCTTCATTGTAAAAAGTAACATTTTTTGTAATATTTTTGAGTATTTTAGTAAGTTCTTTTTTATTGCTTGAGGTATCTATTAGTATTCTTGGGAAATGTTCTTGGATTTCATCATAAATATAATCTGGTGCTATGAACTGGATATTAGATTCCGAAAGAAGTTCTGCTATTGTGCCTTTTGGGCTATATAAACAACTTATAA
>JAUNHO010000294.1 GCA_030523905.1 Bergeyella zoohelcum | reverse complement strand
AAGAAATAACCAAGCAAAGTAAGACCGAACACCCAAACGAAACCGCCAATAATGTTATATTTAATAAAGGTATTGTAGTTCATAGAACCGATACCCGCCACGAATGGAGCAAAAGTCCTAACAATCGGTACAAAACGAGCAATAATAATGGTTTTAGAGCCATTTTTCTCATAAAAATTTTGAGTCTGCTCTATATATTTCGGATTTACGATTTGCTTTCCGTTGATTTTCCAATTTAATATCTTTAAGCCGATTTTTTTGCCTAAATAATAATTGAGACTATCGCCCAAAACCGCCGCCACGAACAACAAAGACAAGACCAAAATAAGATTCAGTTTTGCCGTTTCACCATCTGCACCTACCACTCCAGCACAGAAGGCTCCTGCCGCGAACAATAGGGAATCGCCTGGTAGAAAAGGCATTACAACCAAGCCTGTTTCCACGAAAATGATAAGGAATAAAATGAGGTAAATCCACACTCCATAGTCCAGTATCATTGTATGCAAATGCTCATCTAGGTGCAAAAAGAAATCTAATACAGATTGTAATAATTCCATTATTTTTTTAATTTTTTTAGTTGGCTAAAATAGATATTTTTTTTCAATTATTCATTATTTTTTGAACGCTTCTGGAATTTCGCAGATGGGTATAGGGTTGATTTTATGCTGTGCTGCCCTATTCATTCTAGCAAAAATCTGATAAACCTCCAAATCTCTTCCCGTGTAGTCTTTTTCAGTTTTTTTACCCCATTCTTTTTGTATTTTTTCCAGCTCTGGGTAGGTGGCTCCTATCTGCTGTTCATCGGTGCGTTCTGCGTCCCAAAGCCCATCAGTTGGGATAGCGTTTTGTATGCTTTCTACCAAATTGAGAGCCTTTGCCAGCTCATAAACTTCCGTTTTATAAAGGTCTGCAATGGGCGAAACATCTACCCCACCATCGCCATATTTGGTATAAAAACCAATGCCAAAATCCTCCACTTTATTGCCTGTGCCACAGACCAAAAGCCCATTAATCTGCCCATAATGATATAGCGTAAGCATTCTCAAACGGCTTCTTGTATTGGCGAAAGCAAGATTTTCATTCACCGAATTTTTACTATCATCGCTAAAAACTTGATAAAGTTCCTCAAATGCTGGGGTAAGATTGATGCTTTTCGCCTCTATATTGCTAAATTTTGTTTTCAAATCATTGATATGCTCCCACGCACGGCTAATCTGGTCTTCTTTTTGGCGAATGGGCATTTCCAAAAGCATTGTTTTCAGCCCAGTCATCGCACAAAGCGTAGAAACCACGCCAGAATCTACCCCACCAGAAACGCCCACTATATAGCCTTTTGCTCCTGATTTGGTGGCATAATCTTTCAGCCAATCTACGATGTGGGCAATCACTTTATCTGTTTTCATCATCTATATATTTTTTGTTAGTCAATTAATTCCTTATTTTTGTCCGTTCAAAAATTTGATGTAAAAGTAATGAAGTTTTATAAAATAATCCCACTTTTAGTTATTTCTTTTTTTGTTTTTCAAAATTGCAAACAATCGGAAGAAAATCGCTGGAAAATAAACCTCACAGAATCAAAGGATAAGGTAAAAATAACGGATATTTCCAAAGATTTCTTTGATGAGAATATCAGTTTGGAGCAGTTCAAAACTAATTATCCTTGGTTTCAAGGTACGGTTTCTGATGAAGATTTTGTAAAAAGAAGAAAAGACTCTGCGGAAATAGCCATATATAAAGAGGCAATTTCTAAAATCAATTTACCTATTTTGGAAAGAGATATTAACCTGCTATTCAGCC
>JAUNHO010000293.1:339-1800 GCA_030523905.1 Bergeyella zoohelcum | reverse complement strand
CACGCAATGTAGCGAATGCCCACCTCCAACCGCCCAGCCATTTACCACGGCAATAACCACCTTTGGCATAAAACGAATTAGTCGTTGCACCTCCAAAATATTGAGCCTGTGTCTTCCGTCTTCTCCCACATATCCCTGATGCCCACGGGCTTTTTGGTCGCCACCGCTACAAAATGCGTGTCCTCCGTCCTTCGGGCTTGGACCTTCGCCAGTGAGCAGAACCACGCCAATGCTTGGGTCTTCCGAAGCATCGTAAAACGCATCATAAAGCTCCGATGTTGTTTTTGGGCGAAAAGCGTTTCGCACTTCTGGTCGGTTAAAGGCAATTCTTGCCACGCCGTTACATTTTTTGTAAGTGATGTCTTCGTATTCTTTTACTATTTTCCAATTAGCTTCCATATTTTTATATTTATTAAATCAACTTTATTTTTTTTATTTTGCCGTAAAAATAAGGATTTTAGAGTAAAAATGAAAAAATCCTTTTCGTAGATACTAAAAAGAGATTTGAAATAGTCTCCAAATCTCTTTTCTTATTTTTTAATATTTCAATTATAATCCTATCACAGGCATAGAAACCATTAGTAAAGTTTCACCTTCTTCTAAACCATCTACTGGTTCTATAATACCTGGTCGGCTTGAATTCAGCAATCTCATTGTAATATCTTCCGAACCTAAAATAGCAAGCATCTCGGATAAAAATTTAGAACTAAATCCTATATTAATGTCTTCTCCATTATAATCACAAGGGACTTGCATATTTGCTTTGTTAGCATATTCCGTATCCTCTGCGTGCAGATGCAATACATTTCCAGATAACTTAAACCTCACCTGATTAGTAGATTTATTTGACATAATAGCGGCTCTCTTGATAGCATTCAAAAGTAACATTCTATTAATAGTCAATACATTAGGTGTTTCTTTTGGAATTACCGCAGTATAATTAGGGTATTTACCATCTATCAAACGGCAAATCCAAATATTTCTTCCAAAAGTGAATTTAGCCATATTTTCATTAAACTCTATGGTAACTTCTTCCTCCGAATTTGCCAATATATTTTTGAATATCCCCAATGGTTTTTTAGGCATAATGAATTCCATTGATTCTGCTGTTACATCAGTTCTTCTATACACTACTAATTTATGAGAATCTGTGGAAACGAAATTAGTCCCATCTTCCCCAAACTGGAATAATACACCGGTCATGACAGGACGAAGAGAATCATTAGAAGTAGCAAAAAGTGTATTAGCCAATGCCTCTGATAACACACCAGCAGATAATTTCACACTCTGCGAAGCATCAAACTCTGGCAATTCTGGATAGTCATCCTCATTATCCAAAGCAACAGCAAAATTATCTTTTTCATCTAAAATTTCAAGCAACTTTCCCATACCATTAGGGTTATCTTTTACAGATAGCGTAAGCGGTTGCTCTCCATATGTCTTTACAAAATCTTGAAAAAT
>JAUNHO010000293.1:0-329 GCA_030523905.1 Bergeyella zoohelcum | reverse complement strand
GCAGGTACTGCTAGTTTTCCTTTATCTTCAGACATTACTTCTAATGATGTTATCAAAGTAGTCTCACCATCAGAAGCGGTTATATTCAATTGATTTTCTGATAACTCAAAAAGATAGTTTTCTAAAATAGGACGCGACTGCGAACTAGCAATCACACCACTAACCGTTTGCAGAGCTTTCTGCAACTCTCCACTGGAAACTATTAACTTCATTTTCTAAAAAATTTCCACAAATATAAGAAAATTCCCTGGATAAAATAAAAATTTATTGATAATATTTTTTCACATCTAGTTAAGAATAATTTAACAATGAGTAGGAAATGTAGGATT
>JAUNHO010000292.1 GCA_030523905.1 Bergeyella zoohelcum | reverse complement strand
TTTACTGATTTATTTATATCGCTTCAAATTTATAAATAATTTTGAATTTAGCAAATGATTTATGAAAAAATAAAAAACCTCTGCCGAAAAGCAAAGGTTTTTATTCGTTATTATTTGGTGGTTTTGCTCCACTTCTCTTTGAAAGAGCAATTATCATATCTATTATTAATAGAAATAAAAGTATCTGGGAGACGCTCTTTTACCCATTTTTCTACCACTTGGGATTTTTTTCGTTCCAAGGCCATTCGCTTGATTCGTTCATAATCGGTAGCGATGTCCAACTGGTGAGAAGGAATGGTTTCATTGATTTTCACTATCATCACGGCTTTCTTTCTATCGTAGTCATCTTGATAAACTTCGGTGATGTCCCCTGCATTAAGCCCAGCAATTTGATAAGAAAGCGTAGCCTCCAAATTCAGTTTTTCTATTTTATCAGAGCCATCTTGTGCGGTGATAATCCCTGCGTTGAACTTGGTAGATTTATCATCAGAGAAACGATAAGCGGCCTCTTTGAAAGTCAGTTTTCCGTCTTTTATCAAGGTTCTGATGCTATCCAATTCCTTTTTTGCCTCTGCCAATTCCTCGGCATTTGGTACGGCTTTTAGTAGGATATGCCTTGCATCGTAGAGTTTTCCACTTTTCTTCACCAACTGAATGATATGATAGCCAAACTCACTCTCCACAGGGTCTGAAATCTCGCCCTCTTGCAGGTTGAGAGCCGTTGCCTCAAATGATTTTACCATTTGCCCTTTCGGAATATTGGTGTATAGACCGCCTTTCGTAGCCGAGCCTTCATCTTCGGAATAGATTCTTGCCATTTGCTCAAAACTTTCTCCTTTTAGTATGTCGGCTTTTATTTTCAAAAGCTTGTCGGTCAGTTCTTTTTTATGGGCATCGGTCAGTTTTGGGAACATCACTATTCTAGATAGAGACACCTCATCTTTCACCATAGGAAGCTGGTGTTTGTAGGTATTGTAGAAATCCGTTACCTCGTTTGGCGTTACATCTACCTTATCGGTTACTTTGGCGTATTTCTGCTGACCGTAGTAGCTATCGGTATCTATTTTTTCTATGGCATTTTTCATTTCGTAAGCGGTACGGAATTTATAAACGCCAAGCATCGTTTTTTCATCAGGAAACTGCGAAAGAATTTGGTTGTATTTCGCTTCTACACCTTCTTTTATGGCTTCGGAGCGGTTTTCTATCAAAGTATCTCGCTTTGCTTCGTAGATAAGGAGCTTGTTATTCACTATATTTTCAAGGAACTCGCATCGGTTACTCACCTCCGTTCCCTGTTGTTTAGCATAGTTGATTTGCTCCTCAATATCAGATTCCAAGATGATTTCATCGCCTATCACCGCCGTAATGCCATCTACCAAAGTGCCTTTCTGCACCTGTGCCTGAACATTCGCTGAAAACGCTATGAACATCAATAAAAGGAATGAAACTATTTTATTCATAATTTTTAAGATTAAAAATTCTAGAGATTTAAGTGAGTTTTTACACTTCAAATGTGGTTAGTTTTCGGAATTGGTCTATTCTATCTTCTAGGTCGCTAGGCGTTACTTCTTGTATTCTTTCCGTACCGAATTTCTCCACGGTATAAGATGCCAATGCCGAACCTACAATGATTGCAGATTTCATATTATCAAAACTAATATCTTCCGTTTTAGCCAAATGAGCAGCGAAACCACCCGCGAAAGTATCCCCAGCACCAGTTGGGTCAAACACTTCCTCCAAAGGCAAGGCTGGAACGGCAAAAACTTTCCCCTCGTGGAAGAGCAAAGCTCCGTGTTCTCC
>JAUNHO010000291.1 GCA_030523905.1 Bergeyella zoohelcum | reverse complement strand
CTAGTTTTTATCCCTAAATCTGAAAGCATTTTTAGGGTCATTTCTAAGTAAGGACGCGAGGTGATTTCGCCTTGCAAATGGAGTTCCAGTCCGTTGCCCAACTTCGCCCCAATAAGCAAGAGCGAAGTGATGAACTGGCTAGAAACATTCGCTGAAATTTCTACCTTGTTATTTATTAATTTTTTACCCTTGATTTTCAGCGGTGGGAAGCCCTCTTTTTCCAAATAATCTATCTCCGCACCCAGATGCCGAAGTGCCTCCACCAAAGATTTTATAGGGCGTTGCTTCATTCTTTCGGAACCTGTGAGAATGGTAGTTCTGTCCTCCTGAATGGCAAAAAACGAGGTGAGAAACCGCATAGCCGTACCTGCGTGATGAATGTCTATCACCTCGCTGTCTGTATCAAGAGCCTTTTGTAACAATCTGGTATCTTGGGAGTTAGACAGATTTTCAATTTCAATATTACCCAATAATTTTTGCAATATCAAAAGGCGATTGCTTTCGGATTTTGAGCCAGAAATCCTGATTCTAGACTCCGCTTTCAATGTGGATTTATCTATTTTCATCACTTTATTTTGAGTATTTGACCTAAAATTAAAGGCAGAAATATGGTAATTCCCCCTAAAAAACGCCCATTTTCCTAATTCTCTGGTAATTTAATTCCGTATTTTACGCTCATTTACCCATAAAATAAGGATTAAAAGGCGTTTGCAATGGGTATTAAACCATAAAATACAGGTAACATCGCTAAAAAAACGGGTTAAAAGGCGTTCGCTACAGGTATTAAACCCATAAAATACAGGTAACATCGCTAAAAAAACGGGTTAAAAGGCATTCGTAACAAGTAAAATCCCTTTACCTATTATTAATTACTTCAATTTTTCGTTGTTGCGGTGTCTGTCTTTGTCCCTTTCGGTTTTTAATTTCATTTTTCGGTCAAAGGCAGATTGTAAATCTACGCCCGTCTGATTTGCCAAACAAAGGGTAACGAACAGCACATCTGCCAACTCCTCGCCAAGGTCTTTCGCCTTATCGCTCTCTTTTTCAGATTGTTCGCCGTATCTTCTCGCGATGATTCTCGCCACCTCGCCTACTTCCTCCGTGAGCTGTGCCATATTGGTCAGTTCATTAAAATAGCGAACGCCGTGCGTCTTTATCCAGTTATCTACCTCGTTTTGAAGGGTTTTTATTTCCATATTTATTTTACTGATAGGCTCCCATATTTGGGCTGATGGTTCTATTGATTTTCTTTATGTCTAGTGGTATTTGCTGGGCAGTTTGGGAGTTTCCTTTGCCTTTCGCTGGGGAATTTTCTTTCAGTCTCAAATTCATTTTTTGGGTAAAATAATTCTGAAATTCAGGGCTTTCATTCTTGATGGACTGCGTAATGAGTACATTTCCATCAAAGTCAAAACCTGCATTATTGCCGTATTTCAACAGAGAATTGGCGATTTTATAAGTAAAAGTTTGAGCCGTATTTTGCTTGAAAACCACCCCATTATCCCTACGAGAGTACAAAATAGAGTTTTGCACATTGAGGGAAAGCGGTGCGGTTTCGGTGGTGGTGTTGCTTGTCCATTCATTAGAAGCAAAAAGAGAAAGCCCTGCCATAGCGGAGTTCAGCGACCAATAATTCGCCAAGGTAGAATGCAAAATCTCTATGTTTCCGCCTTTATAAACCGCAAAACAAGCCTCTCCGCAGTTGTTCATTACCAAATTTTTAGCACTAATGCTAGAGTTTATCGCCAAAATCCCATAATCCTGAAAAGTATGAAAAATACTATTTTTGATGTTTGCTGTG
>JAUNHO010000290.1 GCA_030523905.1 Bergeyella zoohelcum | reverse complement strand
ATAAGAGTAACCTCTTAAAAATTTAAGACCTAATAGCCCCTCTAAGTAGCTACGTGCATCCTTAAAACTTAACTGATAAGCAGACCATTCAGTTGGCATTAATCCTAAAAAATCTTGATTTGGTAGAGAATGTCTTTTAAAGCTAATTTTAGAAGGATTACGTACAGTTCTACAAACAGTCAAATATTGAAAAGATTCCCCGCATTCAGAATCATTTAGACATATCTCAAGATAAAACTCAAGATCTTGAAGTTTATCTACTGATAAAAGAACGTGTTTTTTGTGATCGCAAATCAAGCAAAAATCAATAACTTTAGCTAAAGTTGATTTACCCAAATTATGAGAGTGCTTTTTATCATCATCTAAATATTTAGACTTTTCTGCTACCGCCCCAACAATAGCATTAACACCACTATTAAACATTAATGTTTTAAAAATATGCTCTTTATTTGAGTAAAGTTTAATTAGTCTCATTTTATTTTCCTATATACTCAAAAGAATCATTTGTTGGATGATACTCCACTAGCCCTAGCAAATAAAGTAAATTTATTGCAGGCATAAATAAAATATAGTCACAACTAGTTTCTTCTCTTACAATTGAAAGTAGCTTATCAAAAGCAATATACCTATGCTCCTTTAATGATTTCAAGATCAAAGTGGTGGCATACATTACTGATTTATCGGGTTGAATCTTTAACATATTTCACTCTTTACGACCGATATCGCAATTCCAATACATATAATAGACTAATACTCGAACCCTTCTCTCGAAATCTTTTCCGCGAGTTTTTTCCCCCTCGACAAAAAGAGAAATTAATTTTTCTAATCGAGTATTTATATAATCATCACTATATAGAGATTCAAGTTTTGCTTTAGTATCTAAAACGAGATTTTTATAATCTTCTTTAAGTAGATGATTATCTGGATGACGCAAGACATCATCTATCTGTCTAATGTATGGGTCAAAATACTCCATCATTATTTCAGAAAAATTAGGGGAGGCATTATTTTTTTTATTCTTTGTTTCTAAATCACAACGCTCCAATAGATCATTATTATCTAGACTTTGACAGCTAGAATCTACAAACAACTTACATTTTCTTATTACATCTGCAATATGACTGGTTGTTAATAAATCAGCATAAACATCAATTAAACTTTCCAGCCCTGACTCCCTGATAATTTCTGGATAACTACTAATTAATTTATCCAAATACTCTCTACCTAATATTGCAATATTTTCATAAGGCAAGCCAGTTTCATTATGAATAAACTTAATAAGTTCTGGATGGGATTTTCCAGTTTCTTTCCTATTAGTCATCAATAAATAAAAACCGATCTCCTCCTTTCCTACCATTCGTTTCAACTTAGGAAGTTCTTTTTCAATAATATCTTTAAACTCTTTCCTCCCTATCGTAAAGTTCAATTTTTGAGTATGTTTCGCTTGAATAACAATTATCTTACTTCCTTCAGTTTTCCAAGGTTTGACATCACTTGGAAAATTATTTGCCATTCCAGAAAATGTACCATCACGCCCACCATCGGGTCCCTTAGAGAAAGGGACTACACCACGCCCCAGAATCTTAGTACAACAGGTAACAACAAACTTTTCAAAATCAGCATCATTAGTAATAAGTGAAACAAAATTCATACTATCCATCCACTTTTATTTAGTCTAATTATATTTTAAAGGAGCCACTTTCAAGAACATAATCGCTTATGAAGATCCTCTAGCACAATACTATTCTTCCGTAAATCAATACCTCTTTCATCATCCGTAATTTCCTATTTCCTGCAAACTAG
>JAUNHO010000289.1 GCA_030523905.1 Bergeyella zoohelcum | reverse complement strand
CAAAGCAACTTTTGATACTCTAGATGAGTCTGTAAAGGTATCAGAATTTGTTAGTTTTGTAGAAAATCAAGATTTTTTGGCTCTTAAATCAGGTAAATTTGAGTATAAAATTTCAAAAAATAAGTTGCCGTATAAGAAAATTATCTTGATGAATTCTAGTTTGCTAGGATATTTTTTAGAACTGGAAGCCGAAGATAAAATCGTGGCAATGTCTAGCCCTGAATATGTTTTCTCGGAAAAAATCCAGAAAATGATTACCCAAAACAAAATAAAAAACATTGGTAATGACCAAAAATATGATGTAGAGAAGATTATTTCTATAAAACCTGATGCTGTTTTTACCAATTATATACCAAATTTTGAAAATACTTACGATTTACTCAAAAAAAATGGGATAGAAATTATTTTTCTTGATGAATATTTGGAGCAAAAGCCACTAGATAAAACCAAATATTTACTTGTTTTTGGTAAGTTATTGGGTAAAGAACTATTGGCAGAGCAGCGTTTTCAGAAGATTGCTACTACCTACGATTCCATTAAAAATATTACGAGTAAATCCACGGAAAAGCCGCAGGTTTTGGTGAATGAAATATATGGAAATCAGTGGTATATGTCTGGTGGAAAAACGGCTGTGGCTCATTATTTAGCCGATGCAGGGGCAGAGTATATTCTGAAAAATAATGATGAAAGCAGGGCTATCCCGATGAGTTTTGAAGAAGTGTATGCCAAGTCTAAAAATGTAAAATATTGGGTCAATGTGGGGACTCATCAGACGAAAAAAGATTTACTGAATATGAATGCTAATTATCAGAAAATCAATGTTTTTTCTACTGAAAATGTCTATTCCACAGGGGCAAGGCAAAAGGGAATGGCTAATGATATTTTTGAGACAGGTGCGGTGCGTGCCGATTGGGTTTTGAAGGACTATGTGAAGATTTTTCATCCTGAAATTTTGCCAAATCATCATTTTATTTATATGAAACCACTTCGTTAAGATTAAATTCTTATTTTTGCATCTATAATTAGGCATTGAATTATGTTTGGAATTATAAAGAAAATAATTGGTATATTTTTGATAATCAATATATTATGGATTGTTTTTGGGCGATATTTTAATCCACCTATTACCATTACGCAGTTGGGTGGTTTGATAGAATATGGCAAACTGGAACGAGACTATATCTCATATGATGAAATGGGAGAGAATATCAAAAAAGCGGTTTTAGGCTCGGAGGATCAGAATTTTTATACTCATAATGGCTTTGATTATAAGGCAATTGAGCGAGCCTATAAAAATAACTCCGAGGGAAAAAAGGTGCAAGGAGGTAGTACAATTTCCCAGCAAACCGCCAAAAATATCTTCCTTTGGCAGGGGCGTAGCTGGTTTCGTAAGGGCTTGGAGGCGGTTTATACTTTTATCATAGAAAAATTTTGGGGAAAAGAAATCATATTGGAACGCTATCTCAATTCCATAGAAATGGGGCAGGGCGTTTTTGGGATAGAGGCGGCATCTAATTATTATTTTGGAAAAAAATCCAAAGACCTTACAAAGTCGGAAGCCGCTTGGATAGCCGCAGTTTTGCCCAATCCAAAAAAATATGACCCTAAAAATCCTACAAAATATCTGCACAAACGCCACGCGTGGATAATGAAACAGATAAAACATATTCAATTACAATAAAAAGTATTAATAATGTATTTTTTTTCTAAAAAAGAGCGAAATTTCGCAATAATTCTTGAAAAATATTTTAGTTTTAGAAATGAAACAAAATCCATAGAGCCTTTTAATGAAGTTTTTCAAAGCGT
>JAUNHO010000288.1 GCA_030523905.1 Bergeyella zoohelcum | reverse complement strand
TTTCCTCGGTTTCAGTGTCCAATGCCGATAGGGAATCATCAAAAATAAGAATTTCAGGATTTTTTATCAACGCTCGGGCGATACAAATCCTTTGTTTCTGCCCACCAGAAAGCATCACGCCTCTTTCTCCCACCATCGTTTCATATTGTTCTTTGAATCCGATAATATTTTTATGAACATCGGCTTTTTTAGCCACATTGATAATGTCCTCTTGGCTCGGATTATCAGCTGGAAAGGCAATATTATTGGCTATTGTATCAGAAAATAAATAACTTTCTTGAGGTATATAGCCGAGGTATTTTCTGTAATTATTAAGATTATGCTCTTTCAAATTGATGCCATCGATAAGAATTTCCCCTTCGGTAGGGTCTATCAATCGTGCTAAAAGTAAGGCTATTGTGGTTTTGCCACTACCAGTTTTTCCCATTATGGCAAGAGATTCGCCTTGTTTTAGGGTAAAACTAATGTTACTGAGTGCCTTTATCCCTGTATTTGGGTAGGTGTAAGAGACATTTCGGAACTCTATATTGCCTTTTATTGGGTAAATTTCATTGTTTTTATTGATGATTTCAGATTGTTTTTCTAGAAATTCATTGATTCTCGTCATCGATGCTTCTGCTCTTTGATTGACCGAAGTTACCCAGCCTACTAATGAAAATGGCCAAATCAAAGTGTTGATATACATAAAAAAATCTGCAATTTTCCCTACGGAAACTTCTCCCGCCATATATTTTTCTCCACCGATGTAGAGAATGGCAACATTGAGTAACCCAATGACGAACAAAATGATAGTGAAAAAATAGGCTTCGGTTTTGGCAAGGTCAAGGGCTTTGTTTTGATAATCATTAACCTTTGTTCCGTATTGTTTTTCAATGTATTTTTCCTTGGCAAAAAATTGAATAACGCGTATGCCCGAGAAACTATCCTGAACGAAGGTAGAAACTGCCGACTGGCTTTTTTGCATTATTTTGGATTTTCGGTTGATGATGGAGCTTACCTTATAAATTACGAAAGACATCAGAGGAAGCGGAATGAGTGTCCAGAGGGTCATTTGCCAATCGGTTTTTAGCATATAGATACTGGTGATGAGGAGTAAAATAATGAGATTCACCACATACATCACACCAGGCCCGAGATACATACGCACGGCTACTACATCTTCGCTTAGGCGGTTCATTAGGTCGCCTATTGTTGTTTTTTTATAGTCTGAAAGTGAAAGATTTTGGTAATGCTGATAGATTTTATTTTTCAGTTCATATTCTATTTTTCGCGAAGCAACGATGATGGTCTGCCTCATCATAAAAGTAAAAAAGCCAGACAATAATGACGCCAAAATAATAAGCCCTACATTGATGAGAACCTGTCTATTAAACCCACCAATAAGCCCATTATCAGCGATTTCATCTACCGATTCGCCGATGTATTGTATTCTATAAATGTTAAAAAAATTACTTGCAATAATGAATAAAAATCCCCAAAATAGTAGGATTCTATGTTTCCAAAAGTACGGATTTAGTGTTTTTAGTGCATTCATATAGTTTGCAAAATTAGTAGATTTTTACTGAATAAAATAATAATTTTTTCAAATGGATTTTTTTCAGGTAAAATCTTAATTTTTAATAATTAGGTTTTTGAGTTCTAAAAAATTAATATATTTTCTTATCTTTGTCGCCATTAAAAAGTTCTTTGAAAAATGTTAGGAAGAAGACAAATCCGTGAGAAAATAGTGCAGAATCTTTATGCCAATTATCAGAATCCTGTAGCCTTTGATGCGTTGGAGAAAAAAATGTTTGTGGATATAGAAAAA
>JAUNHO010000287.1 GCA_030523905.1 Bergeyella zoohelcum | reverse complement strand
TGTGGAAATGGTAACTTGACCATAATTGAATATTTTCCCTAGAATAGATTGGGTAATTAGTACCCCCTCTCTTTTTCTTATAGGTATATCCAGTTGATTACTCGTGAGCCACCCAGCAGATAAACTGATTTGCTCTCGCCTTAAAATCATCCTAAAAGTTTTATAGTGTATGAATGAATTAAAGGCATTGATAAACGCAAAGAATGAATAAATCCCTATAATGTACCTTATCCAACTTGCGATATAATACGCTATCAGTAGCCCTATACTCGCTAAAATCATATAAGTGATTGGTTTTACAAATGAAATCCAGTGAGATTTTGCGATATAGACATTTTCCACCGAAGTACTTTCTTGCTGAATAACAGGGGTTATTACGCTTGTAGTTGAAACTAAATTAGTCATTGTGATTGCTTTTTTTTGGTTAATAATTATAAAAACTTGAAGTTGCCATATTGACTTTGCAACGCTCGGGCTGAACGCCTCCGTGTCGGTTCTTTGCAATGATGATTTCTATTTCATTATGAGTAGGTTCGTTGTTATAAAACTCTTCCCATTCCTTTATTCCATAGTACTCTGGTCGGTATAGGAATATCACTTCATCGGCATCCTGCTCTATACTTCCACTATCTCTTAAATCGGATAACAATGGTCGCTTATTCGGTCGTTTTTCTACTTCTCTTGATAATTGAGATAGGGCAACTACTGGAATATCCAATTCCTTTGCAATGCTTTTCAATCCGCGTGAGATGTTAGAAATTTCCTGCTCTCTTGTTTTTGCATTTTCGTAAGTAATGAGTTGCAGATAATCCACAAAAAGTATTTTTATATCATATTTCAGTTTTAACATTTTGGCTTTGGTTCTAATGTTTTGAATGGATATGCTTGGTGTATCATCTATGTGGATAGGTAGTTCTATCAATTCTTCTTTTCTGCTCCAATATTGCTGGATTTCTGTTTCATTAAGTCCCTTGCGTAATACTGATGAGTTTTTAATATCTGTGAAATTGGTCAAAACCCTTCCTGCAATTTGTTCTGCTGACATTTCAAGAGAGAACACACCAACCGAGATTCCTTTTTGGGCTACATCTACCATTTGCTGTATCATAAAAGCCGTTTTCCCCATACCTGGTCTCCCTGCTACAATGGTAAGGTCTGAATTTTGCCAGCCGCCAAAGGTTTTATTAATGACAGAAAGAGAACTCTCTAATCCTGTAATGCCTGTATGGTTTCCATTCGTGATACTTCGGAATTTATCTTCCACTTTCTGAACCAAATCCGAAAATTTTTCATTTTGCTTATTGGCTTCTATAAATTTATCTACAAAGAGATTATCAAAATATTCAAAGGCTTTATCTCTGATTTCAAATATATCTTGATTGCCCTGCTTGGCGATATTGGTAAGGGTAGAAAATTTATGTACAAAATCCCTTTTTACCGAAAGTTCTACCAGTAACATTATGTAATACTCAATATTGGCAGAAGAAGAAATATTTGACATTAAATCTATAATGTATTTATCCAGTGCGGTAATCCCTTTGCTATTGAGTTCTTTTATCAAAATAATAGCATCTATTGGTTTTTCTTTTTTCCATAGATTTTCTATCATTTCAAAAATAACTTGATGGCTTTGCTCGGTAAATAACTGAATAGATAATTTGCTTTTATGATTAATAAATAGCGATGGCTCTATAATAATACTTCCGAGTACTATTTGCTCTATTTTTATGTCTTTATTATTATTCATCATAGGTTACAACAGGTCTTTGAATGGTTGGTATCATTATAGGAGTTATAGGTTTGTTTT
>JAUNHO010000286.1 GCA_030523905.1 Bergeyella zoohelcum | reverse complement strand
GTTTTTCTCTCGGTTTTGGTACTGATGCTATCATTTTCCACCTGTGAATAGACCAATGAAGCCCCTAAAAACGCTACCGCAACACCAATTTTAGTTAAATAAAAATTCATATTATCATTTTTTTAGACTGCAAATATATAAAAGTTAGACTAAACTAACAAATTTTTAACACTAAATCAAAAACACCCCTTTATAGGCAACTAAATATTATTAATGAAATAGATTTGTGTATGCAATATCTTTTTAGTATTTTCGTTGCATAATAAGGTATAGCTAATATAAAAATGAATAAAAAAATAATTTTAGTTTCCGCATTGTCGTTCGGTTATTTTGCGGAAGCACAGCAGTCTCAGTTTTTCCATAATTCGCCACAATATCATTATGATTTGGCGGAGCATCTTTATCAAACCAAAATATACAACGCCGCCCAATACGAATACGCCAAACAATATTTCTACAACGAGCAACTTTCTCGCTCCAAGAAGGAAGCAGCCCAGTTTTTTGATAATGTTATTGGGGTTATTTTACAGAAAAAATATGCCGAAAAAGGGCTAGATTCTTTCATAAAAGAATATCCAAATTCTAGTTTTTTTGCACAGGCAAATCTCCCTTTATCAGATTATTATTTGGCTCAAAAAGACTTTGATAAAGCTTTGGAAACACTGAAAAAAATCAACCAATATCAGCTTTCAAAAGAGGAAAATACGGAGTACATAATGAAACTCGGCTATGCCAAATTTATGACTGGCGATACCCAAGGAGCGATAGAAGCCCTTACAGATGCCTATCAAAATGCTAATGGACAAAGCAAAAACGATATTGCCTATATGCTAGGACATCTTCATTATGTGGATAATAACCAAAATAAGGCGTTTGGCTACTTTGATGAGATTAGAAATGATGAAAAATACGCCCAAATAGTACATCCTTATTATGTGCAAATGTACTATAATAATAAGCAATATGACCAAGCCATATCAGAGGGAAATGCTCTTATAAACAAAGGAGTATCAAGTAGTTATAAAAATGAAATCCATAAAATAATTGGCGAAAGTTATTTTATGAAAGGGGATTATTCTTCGGCTTATCCTCATCTGAAAATTTATTTGGAAAATCAGCAAAACCCTAGCGAAAGTGATTTGTACCAAATGGGCTTTGTGGCAGCACAACTGAATAAATATGACGAGGCGGTTTCCTACTATAACCAACTGATTAACAGCCAGTCAGCATTGGCACAAAACGCTTATTATCAATTAGGAAACGCTTATTTATTAACGGATAAAAAGCAGGAAGCTCTTTCGGCGTTTCGTTCTGCTTATCATATGAGTTATGATACTGATATTCAGCAACTTGCACACGAGCAATATGCAAAATTGAGTTATGATATTGGTAATCCTTTTGAGGCTACTCCTACGGTTATTCAATCTTATATAAATAACTATCCGAAGGCTGAAAAATCTAACGAAATGAAGTCTTTATTGATAAAATCGTATCTTTATTCGGGAAATTATAAAGAAACTCTAAATGCCATAGACCGACTTCCTGATTCTTCCCAAGAAATTGATAAAATAGACCAAGAAGTTTCGTATCTACTTGGTACAGAGGAGTTTAATAAAGGTAATTTTGATGAAGCGTAACATTATTTCCTGCTAAGTGATTTATTTCATCAGAATAAAGAATTTCACAACCGAGCCTTATATTGGCTTGCACAGACCTATTACCAAAAAGGTAATTTCCCTTCAGCTATTACAAGATATGAAAAACTACTAAACGAAGAATTTACTGAAAAACAGCAACTTACATACGATTT
>JAUNHO010000008.1 GCA_030523905.1 Bergeyella zoohelcum | reverse complement strand
TCTATTCTACCGAAGTTTTACAGAAGGTTTTGGGCTACAAAACTGGCGATATTTATGATGCAGTAGGCTTCAATAAAAAGGTAGGAGAAGATGGCGGAAAGGAAGATGATTCAGACATCAAGTCGCTTTATCTCAACAATGGTTATCTGTTTTCGCAGGTTATTCCAGTAGAAAAATCGGTAAAGGGAGATTCCATCAATCTTGAAATAAGAATCAGCGAGGGCGAAAAAGCCTCTTGGAATAAGGTAACTTGGTCGGGGAATACCACTACGCACGACCATGTGGTACTTCGCTCCTTATACACAAAACCTGGTGATTTATTCTCTAAAAAAGAAATAAAACGAACCTATTACACTCTTGCAGGTTTGCCGTATTTTGACCCTCAGCAAATAGGGCAAAATATACAGCCAAACCAAAGGGACAACACCGTAGATGTACATTGGACGGTGGTAGAGAAAGGCTCTTCGCAGGTGCAATTACAGGCGGGTTATGGAGGTAATACTTTCATAGGTACGCTGGGGCTTACTTTTAATAACTTCTCTTTGAGAAACTTCCTGAAACTCAAAGACTTCAAGCCAGTTCCGCAGGGAGATGGGCAGACTTTGTCTATTCAGGCACAGGCTGGGCAGTTTTTCCAAAATTATGGTATAAGTTTCGTAGAGCCTTGGCTCTTTGGTAAGAGACCTACGGCATTGTCTGTGGGCGTTAATATGTCTCGTGTAAAATATACCGATGCGTATAATAACCCTATGAAACTTCTTATTTTATCGGCTAATGCTGGGCTTAATAGCCAACTGAACTGGCCAGACAACTGGTTTTCTCTCTACACAGGGGTGCAGTACCAGAGGTATGATTTTACCAATTATGATTTCCTTTTTGGTAGTACTACTGTGGCAAATGGTTCGGCTAATAATTTCTCGTTTAATCTTGGTTTGAGCAGAAACTCAGCAGGTTACGACCCGCATTTCCCTACTACAGGTTCTAATATAGAGGCTTCAGTGAAATTCACACCGCCATATTCTTTGTTCAATAATAAAGATTACTCCGCTATGTCCATTGCTGAAAGATACAAATGGATGGAGTTTTATAAGGTGAAATTAAAGGCGGAAACCTTCAATACCGTTGTTGGAAAATTAGTATTGAGAAGCTCTGCCGAAATGGGCTTTATGGACGGCTATAATAGTGAGCTAGGGGCTCCGCCGTTTGAGAGGTTTTATGTAGGTGGTACGGCTCTCTTCGGTGGTAGATATGATGGTAGGGAGCTGATTCCGTTGCGTGGCTACGAAAACGCTTCGCAGTACGGATATTCCGCAAGTGGTAGTGGCTCTTCTACGGATATTACACCTTATGGTGGGGGGACTATCTATAACCGATTTACAATGGAAATGAGATACCCTATTTCTATGAACCAAACGGCAAAAATCTACGCTTTGGCTTTCGCAGAAGGTGGTAATGTGTGGAACTCTTGGGGCAAATACAATCCGTTCCAGTTGAAGCGTTCCGTAGGTGTAGGCGTTAGGGTTTATATGGGTATGTTTGGGCTTCTTGGCTTTGATTTTGCCTATGGCTTTGATAAAACTCTCGGTTCTAATGACCCTTCTGGCTGGAAAACTCACTTCCTAATGAATCAATCATTATAAAAATAGATAAAAAAATGAAAAAAAATGCGTTCATATTCTTTTTTGCCTTATTTTTGTGCGGTTTATTTCCAGCACAGAAAATAGGTGTGGTAGATACGGAATATATTTTGGCAAAATTGCCTCAGTATAAGGATGCCGAGCAAAGACTTCAATCTCAAATAAAATCTTGGGAAGAAGAAGTACAGAAACTACAATCTGAATACGAAACCAAACGCTCTGCTTTTGAGAATGAAAAGGTGCTTTTGGTGGGTAATCAGCTGAAAGAGAGAGAGAAAGAAATTCAGGATTTGGAGAAAAAAGTGAAAACTTTTATAGATAAAAAATTTGGAACAGATGGAGAGATTAATAGTTTAAGGTCTTCTCTGACCAAGCCTTTCCAAGACCAAATTTGGAATGCTATAAAAACAGTTTCCACAAAAAACACTCTCGGCATAGTTATTGATAAGACTAATAGTGCTAGCGTACTTTTTCTGGATAACAAATATGACTATACTGATAAAGTGCTAGATGTACTCCTAAAAAAAGAGGAGACTAAAACAAAACCAAAAACAACTAAAAAGAAATAGAATTTTAACAAATTAAATATTTTAACAAGACGATTATGAAAAAATTAAGCGTATTATTTGCAGCAGTAGCAATGTTTGCATCAGTAGGATTGGCAAAAGCACAGAAGGTAGCAACCCTAGACCTTGCAGGTATCTTGAATGTAATGCCAGAGAAGAAAAAAGCAGATGAGCAATTGGAGGCTTATGCTAAAACAAAAGGTGCAGATATTGAAAAACAAGAAAAAGCACTTCAAGCAGAGGTAGAAGCATACCAAAAAGAAGCAGGAAAATTGACCGAAGCACAGAGAACTGCAAAAGAGCAAGAGTTACAAAAGAAAATCCAAGGATTACAGCAAATTCAGCAAGTGGCACAGAAAGATTTAGCGGAAAAACAAACTTCTTTATACGCTCCGATAGAGAAAAAACTAAACGAGACCATCAAGAAAGTAGCAGATGCTAACGGATGGGAGTTTGTGCTAGACGCTGCTAACCCAGCAATTATCTATAAAAATGGTGCAGATGCTACACCAGCTGTAAAAAAAGAATTAGGATTGTAAGATTAACCTAAATTTATAATCAAAACCGCTCTTATATTGGGGCGGTTTTTATATTTTTGTAAAATGAAAAAAGAAGTTACAACTACCGTGCCAGTGCGTTTTGCAGATTGCGACCCACTAGGGCATCTCAATAATGTGAAATATTTGGAGTATATGCTCAACGCCCGTGAAGACCATATTCAGGAGTTTTTCGGCTATACTTATGAGGAGTTTGCAAAGAAAACAGGTTGCACTTGGGTGGCGATTCAGAATGAAATAGCCTATCTCCGTGAGGTGAGATACGGAACGAAAGTGAAGGTTTCAAGCAAAACAATTCTCTTGGACGAAAGAACTTCTAAAGTGGAGATTTTGATGAAGAGTGAAGACGAGAAAATCATTCACGCCGTGCTGTGGATTACGGTGATTTATTTCAATCTAATGACTAGAAAATCCGAAATTATTTCTGATGATTTGCGTAAAGAATGGGGCCCTTTTGTGGTAGATTTGGAGGAAAAAGATTTCCAACAAAGGGCTAATGTTCTGAGATTTCAAAATAAAAATATAAAATAATGAAAAAGATATTAGTAATAGGTGGAAGAGGGCAACTGGGGAATTGTCTTCAAAAGATAGCGGAAAATTACACCTCTGATTTTAGTATTGATTTTACAGATTCTGATACTCTGGACATCACCAACCTCACCGCCGTAGAAGATTATTTTGATGATTATCAGCCAGATTTTTGCATCAATGCCTCGGCATATACAGCGGTAGATTTGGCAGAAACCGAAAAAGAAAAAGCCTTTGCTGTGAATGCAGATGGCGTAGCAAATTTGGCCGAAAATTGTAAAAAACACAATGCCGTTTTGGTGCATATTTCTACGGATTATGTATTTGATGGGGAAAGTAATATTCCGTATGAGGAGGAAAATTTTACCAATCCTATCGGTATTTATGGGCAGTCTAAACGAAAAGGGGAGGAACTAGCACTAGACCTAAACCCGAAAACCATTGTAATTCGTACCTCTTGGCTGTATTCGGAATTTAATAAAAATTTCGTAAAAACAATGCTAAATTTATTTTCACAAAAAGAGGAACTCAGCATCGTGGCAGACCAATATGGGCAACCTACCAATGCGAATGATTTGGCAGAAGCGATAATGAAAATCGTGGAATTTGAACCAAAAACTTACGGAGTTTTCCATTTTTCCAATTATTCTGAAACCACTTGGTTTGATTTCGCTAAAAAAATTGCAGAATTTTCAGATTCTAAAATCAGGCTCAAACCCATCTCTACCGATGAGTATCCTACTCCTGCAAAGCGACCAAAACGCAGTACAATGTGCCTTGATAAGATAGAAAATATCTACAAAATAGAGCTGAAACATTGGGAACATAGTTTGGAAGATTGTATTAAAATTCTAAAATTTCAATCCTGATGAAAGCGTTTTATTCGGTGTTTTTATTGCTTTTTGCGTCGGTTTTTACTTTTGCCCAAGACATTTATTTGAGTTCTGGTGGGAAAGTAAATGCTAATGTAGACAAGCGTCTTTACAGAATGGAAAAGGTAGATTCTACCTTGCAAAGCCTCGGCGAGATAGAGATAAAAGGCGTTTTGATAGACCCTGAAAAAGCCTTCAAAAGGTTTTATGAAAAAGCTAAATTGGTAGGTGCGAATGCCTATGTTTTGCAGACTAGTACGGATTTGTACGGAAAGCCTGTGATTACTGATGAGAAAAAAATAAAACTCTATTACTTGGAGCAATTAGTGGAGGAAAATCAGAATGAAATCTATGTTTTCAATCTATCCAAAACGCAAGAATTGGAGGTAAATGACGAGACGAAAACCTTACCAATAGGCACTTATCTGAAATTAAAGATAGATGAAGGGCGGAGAGAAAACTATATTTCTACAAAAAAGATCTTGGGAGCAAGAATCAATTTTGAGTATAAACCCCAGCAACCTGCCCAGTATTTTGCCTATCTGAAAAGCGGTCTAAAACCAGATGAAAACGGCGATGGTGGTTTGGTTTTCAAGACAGGAGATTTCATTTTGCTAGAAACCTCATTTGCTAAATTTCTACAAATGTTTTATAAAGAAATCTGATGATAAATCATAAAAAATCCCCTTGCCAATCTCGGTAAGGGGATTTGTGTTTTTAGAAGAATTTTCCTCTGTGTCTCATATTAGGATTGTGCAGATGTTTCTGCATAGATGGCATTTTTAGTTGCTCTTTCATCATTTTTATTTGGTCGGTCATCATACCAGTAGAATCCAGTTTTTTTGCTTCTTCCAATAGTTTTTGTCCTTCTTGTTTTCTACCTTTTGCGATTGCCACCGCAGCCAAATTGAGCGTTGCCAAAGCCCTATCGTGCTTCATATTTAGTCCGTACTCCAATGCTTTTTTCATAAAAGATTCGGTTTTTGCAGGGCTATCTTGCCCCAAACAAAGCCCTTGTAGATAGTGGAAATATCCGTATTGAGATTTGTGTAATTGCGATTCAAAATTAGTGATGTTAGATAGATAATCACTAGCTTTATTCATATTTTGTTTTCTTAATTGCCAGAAAGCCAGTAAGATATATTCATTTTTGAAATAGAGCAAAATAGGAAAGGCAGAAAGCAGAAAAACCACAATCCCCCAGCCGAGACTTCTGGTAAAAAACATCATATAAATACCCAAACCAATGAGTATCGCCGCGATTACAAGTTTTATATATTTATTCATATCATTCTTTTAGTGGTGCAAATATAATATTTTCCGATGATTTTTTTATAAATATTATAGATGCTGTTTTAGTTTTTCACCCTTTCAAAAGTTTGAAAACGCATATCGTACTCGTTTTTTTCATCTTTTTCTATGAAGATTTCATTGGTTTTTTGCCAAATACTTTCATTGATTTTAGGGAAAAAAGTATCGGCAGGAAAGGTATGCTCTACGAGGGTAACTTCCAGTTTATCAGCTATATCAATGGTTTGTTCGTAGATATTGCCACCACCAATTATGAAAATATCCTCACTGATTTTCTTTGCGAATTTCAAGGCCTCTTTTAGGCTTCCTACGATTAAAATCCCTTCCTCAAACCAGTCATTTTTTCTACTCACCACAATGTTGGTGCGGTTTGGGAGTGGTTTTCCTATGCTCTCGTAGGTTTTTCTACCCATTATTACAGGGTTTCCGCTGGTGAGTTCCTTGAAGTGTTTTAGGTCTTTGGGTAGATGCCAAAGCAGTTGGTTATCATTACCAATCTCATTATTTTGCCCTATGGCTACGACTATTGTGGTCATTTATTTCTAAAATTTTTACAAATTTAGCATAATATTTGTATATTTGGCGGAAATTAAATTTTTATACAGATGAAAAATAAAGGTTGTATGGCAATCGCGGTGTTTGCTGCGGTGCTTTTGTTCTTTGGCGTTATTTTGTTCTTTTGGGGCAAAAATTCCTACAATGGTTTTGTGAAGGAAGAGCAAAATGTGAATGCAAAATGGTCTAATGTGGAAACGGTTTATCAGAAAAGAGCGAACCTAATTCCGAATTTGGAAAACACCATAAAGTCTTATACCAAATTTGAAAAAGAAACACTCACACAGGTGATAGAAGCCCGTTCTAAAGCGACTTCTGTAACCATAGACCCTACTAATTTGACCGAGGCAGATTTGGCAAAATTCCAAGCGGCACAGGGCGAACTTTCAGGGGCGTTGAGCCGATTGATGGCGGTGGTAGAGCAGTATCCTAATTTGAAAGCCGACCAGCAATACATCAATTTCCAACGAGAATACACAGCGATAGAAAATAGCATACGAGCGGAAACAGTGAATTACAACACAGCGGTGGAAGGCTATAATAATATGGTGCTTCAGTTTCCTAATAATATCCTTGCAGGATTCTTTAACAAGAGAGAAAAACCTTATTTCAAGGCAGAGGCAGGAGCAGAAAAAGCACCGAAAGTTTTTACCAATGAATAATTTTCTGACGGATAAAGAGATGACCTCCCTAGTGGAGTGTATTCGCCTTGCAGAGGAGCAATCTACGGGCGAAATCCATGTGCATATAGATTCTAATACCCAAGAGAATAACGCACAGGTGGCTTTTGATGAGTTCGTTTCGCTCTGTAAAGGTAAAACCGCAGAATTGAATGCCGTGCTGTTTCACATTAATTTTCAGCAAAAATACCTTACGATTATCGGAGATGAAGGGATTCATCAGAAAGTGAAACAAAATTTTTGGGATACGCTTCACGATGAAATTACAGAAGGTTTTGCCCAGAAAAAATATTATGAAGCACTGGCTTTGGCGATAGAAAAAACAGGTAGTAAACTAAAAAAACATTTCCCTATAAAAGGAGAAAATAAAAACGAATTGCCCAATGAAATTACATTTTCCTAAAAAGTTGCTGTATTTCATTAGTGTTTTCACTTGTGTTTTTGTTTTGGCTCAGTACGAAGTGCCAGAGAAACCTGCCGTGCTTTATCCTGTTTATGATGAAGTTAATCTATTGTCTTCGCACGAAAAAAACTCGCTTAATGAAAAACTGATTAAGTTTTCAGATTCTACTTCGGTACAGATAGCGGTGATTATTATCCCCTCTACCAATGGTGAAGATGCCAATTTTGTAGCGTGGCAATTTGGTGAAAAATGGGGGATAAGGCATAAGGAAGTGAATAACGGGATTGTCCTCCTTGTCGCTACTGAAGATCGCACAATGAGCATACAGCAGGGGCGAGATGTGGAGCAATATCTCACCGCATCGGTAGCGGGACAGATAATAGATTATATCATCACGCCTAATTTCAAAAAGGGCTTGTGGTACAATGGTATAGACGCAGGAACTACCGCTTTGATGGAAACCGTACAAGGGAAATTCAAGCCGATAAAAAAGAGTAGCGAAGATGATGAGCCTGATGTGTTGGTGGTTTTCATTGTGATTTTATTGGTCTTGGCGTTCATTATTTTAGTCGCCAAAAACTCTAATGATGATGATTATCATAATGATGACGAGGTTCTTACCAGACGCGGTCGCCGTTCTTATCCAGGTGGTTGTTTCACTTTTCCTATGGGGGGCAGTAGCCGTGGCGGAGGCTTCGGCGGTGGTGGCAGTTTTGGTGGTTTTGGCGGAGGCGGTTTTGGAGGCTTCGGCGGTGGTGGAGCATCAGGAAGTTGGTAATTTTGTTATTAATGTAGCGAGTAGATGATGGTATCTAACTTTCTAACAATGAAAAAATTATTGAAAAATAATTGGTAGATTAAAAAATAATTTTTACTTTTGCCGACTGAAAGTAGATTTACTATTTGTGAGTATGTGAGTCTATGGAATAATAATGCTTCCAAATTCATTAATTATTCAAAATTTAAACAATAAAAAATGGCTAAGAAAGTCTTTAAAATGGTAAAACTTCAGGTGAAAGGTGGCGCTGCTAACCCTTCCCCACCAGTAGGTCCTGCATTGGGTTCCGCTGGGGTTAATATTATGGAGTTTTGTAAGCAATTTAACGGAAGAACCCAAGATAAGCCGGGGCAAGTGTTGCCAGTAGTGATTACAGTTTATGAAGACAAGTCTTTTGACTTCGTTATCAAAACTCCTCCTGCTGCAATTCAGCTGATGGATGCGGCTAAAATCAAGGGTGGTTCTGGTGAGCCAAACAGAAACAAAGTAGGTTCTGTTTCTTGGGAACAAGTGCAAAAAATCGCAGAGGATAAAATGACAGACCTTAACTGCTTTACACTTGATAGTGCAATCAGTATGATAGCAGGTACGGCTCGTTCAATGGGATTAAAAGTAACAGGAACTAAACCAACTAACGCTTAAAACTTAGAAGAATGGCAAAATTAACAAAGAAGCAAAAAGAAGCTTTAAGCAAATTAGAAAAAGGTAGAGTGTATAGCCTTGAAGAAGGTTCAGCTCTTGTGAAAGAAGTAAATATTGCAAAATTTGATGCATCTGTAGATATCGCAGTTCGTCTTGGTGTAGATCCAAGAAAAGCAAACCAAATGGTGAGAGGGGTAGTATCTCTACCACATGGTACTGGTAAAGATGTTAAGGTTTTGGCTCTTGTAACTCCTGATAAGGAAGCAGAAGCTAAAGAAGCAGGTGCTGATTTTGTAGGTCTTGATGAGTATTTGGATAAAATCAAAAACGGCTGGACAGATGTAGATGTAATCGTTACAATGCCAGCAGTAATGGGGAAACTAGGTCCTTTGGGTAGAGTTTTAGGTCCGAGAGGTTTGATGCCAAATCCAAAATCTGGAACTGTAACTATGGAAATAGGTAAGGCAGTTTCTGAGGTGAAGTCTGGTAAAATAGACTTTAAAGTAGATAAGTATGGTATCATCCATGCTGCAATTGGTAAAGTATCTTTTGATGCGGCTAAAATCAAAGAAAATGCACAGGAACTTATCCAAACTTTGATTAAGTTGAAACCTACTGCGGCTAAAGGAACTTATGTGAAGAGTATCTATCTCTCTACTACTATGAGCCCAGGTGTAGCAATTGATACTAAATCTGTAAACTAAATATCTGAAAGACAATGAGAAAAGAAGATAAAGTAACCGTAATACAGGAAATAAAAGATCTTCTACTTGATGCTAAAAACATCTATGTAGCAGACCTTGAAGGATTGAATGCTTCTCAGACTTCGGATTTTAGAAGACAGGCATTTAAAACAAATGTAACCGTAAAAGTAGTAAAGAATACACTTTTGCAAAAGGCAATGGAGCAAATGGAAGGAGTAGATTACTCTGAAATGTTTGCTACTTTCAAAGGAAATTCTGCTTTGATGATTGCTGATACTGCTAATGCACCAGCAAAATTGATTAAAGAATTTAGAAAAAAAGGTGATAAACCTGCCTTGAAATCAGCTTTTGTTCAAGAGACTTTCTACATCGGGGATAACAATCTTGAAACTTTGGCAAACATCAAATCCAGAGAAGAGATGCTTGGCGAAATCATCGGATTGCTACAATCTCCTATCCAGCGTTTGGTTTCTGCATTGCAAAACAAACCAGAATCTGGAAACGCTGTGGCTGAAGAAGCACCAGTACAAGACGCAGAAGAAACACCTGTGGCAGAATAATTTAAACACTCAAAAAAATATAATCGTTCAACAATTAAAACATTATTAAAATGTCAGATTTGAAAAATTTAGCGGAAACGCTTGTAAACCTTACAGTAAAAGATGTAAATGAATTAGCAACTATCCTTAAAGAAGAGTACGGAATCGAGCCTGCTGCTGCTGCTGTTGTTGTAGCTGGTGGAGGTGCTGCTGAGGGTGCAGCTGAGGAAAAATCAGAGTTTGATGTAATCCTTAAGTCAGCTGGTGCTTCTAAGTTAGCAGTAGTTAAATTAGTAAAAGATTTAGCTGGTGTAGGTCTTAAAGAAGCTAAGGACATCGTAGATGGTGCTCCTGCTCCAATCAAAGAAGGAGTTCCAAAAGATGAGGCTGAAGCACTTAAAAAGCAACTTGAAGAAGCTGGTGCTGAAGTTGAACTTAAGTAATCCATTTACTAAGATACAAATAAAATCACTCTATTTATTTAGGGTGATTTTTTGTCTTAATATTATCTTTTAATCCAAATCAATGAGACCTATACTCGTTTTTATTATTTCCTTGTTTTATATCGTGCTTTTTTCTCAAAATACTGAAAGCTATAAAGTGATAGGAATACAAGACGGCGATACATTTACCATTTTGAAAGATGGAAGACCACAGAAAATCCGTTTTGCTCATATAGATGCCCCTGAAAAGAAACAGGCATTTGGTAATAGGGCAAAGCAATTCGTTTCAGAGCAGTGTTTTGGGAGGTTTATTAGGCTTAATGGAAGAGGGAAAAAAGATAGAAATGGGCGGATAATAGCCGAAATCATTACAGATAAAAATATGAATCTCAATAAATAACTGGTGAAAAGAGGTTTAGCGTGGCATTTCAAAAAATATTCCACAGATAGAGATTATGAAAGGCTAGAAAACCAAGCTAGAAGGCAGAAAGTAGGGCTGTGGAGTGAGCCATCTCCAGTTGCTCCTTGGGATTTCAGAAAAAGAAAAAAATCTAAAAACTGATAAATAACAATGAATTTAAAATGCTAATATGTGTAGATTTTTTTTAATTTTACGCTATGAAAAAATTGATATTATTAATCTGTTTATTGATATTGAGCGGAATCAGGGCTCAGTATTCAGTAGAGGATATAGACGATTCGGACTTGAATGTAGAAAACAGAAAAGCCATCTTTTCAGCAGATTTGAGCCTACCGATGGAGCATTTTATAATAAAAACTTGCCCCAAAAATTCCATATATTATACACAGCCAAAGACAGGGGAAAGGGCTTTCCGTGAGGAACTGGAAAGAATGATGCAATCTTATATCAATAAAGAAGTTTATGCCCTTAATGGTTTGTTTTATTTTGTGTTTGAAATCAATCCTAATGGAGAGATTTCAGGGGTAGAGATACTGCCAAGGGTCGCTAATGTGGATTTGTTACAAAATGATATGCAGTTCATACTTAAACGACTGAAAACCAAATGGTATCCTGCTAAATGTAATGAAAAACCTATGAATTCCAAGGTAAGAATGAGGGTGAATTTCAGCACAGAGATGTTTGATTTATAATGAATAAAACGGCTAGTTTTAATGAAAAAAAGCCTTTGTTTTAGTTTTTAACTTACTGATTTTCAACACATTGTGGGGGGGGGTAAAAAGCTTAAAAAAAGTTTGGTTTATTCAGGGAAATATCATACTTTTGCGATACTTCCATTAGGCACTATCCTAAAAGAAGGCAATAAATTTTTTTTTCATCATTTGTGTTTTTGGGCTCACACTTATAGGTGTGAGCTTTTTCGTTCATATCTGATGAGCAAATCAACGAAATAGGAATAAGTAACGCTGCCTTCCTGCTGGTTGGATTTCAGAAAAAGGTCATTGGTAAAAGCAAAAAAATCATCTAAAACGCCCTGATGTTTTTGGAAAAACAATTTTTCGTACTGGGCATCTCGTTTCATTTTTGGGCTATAATTTTCTAGGATATTTTTCACGAAAGCTTCATCGTGAGCGGCCAAATAACGGATTAAACTTTTCAGCACGAAATATTCGGTGCTGTATTTTAGGGAAATATTTTTAGAATCTTTACCAATGAGGTAGCCTATGAAATTGGCCTCTTGCTCCCTTGCGTACCCTAGCTGGTGGGCAGACTCGTGGGAGAGTGTAAAGGGGATATAGGTATGCGGGAGATGGGCATTGTATTGGGCTTCCGTGGTGAAGGGGTTGTAGTACCCTAGTATTCCGCTGAAATTCATTATATTACCGAAGAGGCTCGGTTTGAAATTACTGATTTTTTCGGGATTTTTTCCGTGTAGAATAGGGGAGGGAATGCTAGTTTGCAGGTTCAGTATTTCTTGTTCCAAGGCATTGAAATCTGTTATCATAAAAACGCCATCGTGGTTTTCAGGGGCTTGCTGGCGTGTGGTTTTACATCGGTGGAGGTATTTTATGGCGAGAGATTTCGCTTCATTTATCGTAGGTTCATCGGTGGGAAGTAGGCGGATAATCGGTGGCTGAAAATAGAGCATTCCCCAAGATAACTGATACACCAGATAGCCTATGTTTAGCGATATTAATAAGCGTTTTAGATAAAAATTTCTTTGGCTTTTACCCCAAATTTTAATGAAAATAAATACCAAATAGCACCCCAAAAGGACATACAAAACATCACCAACGGAAAACGGAATTTTAGCCAATAGCCATTGCTGGGCGTATTTCTTCCACCCAAAAAAAGATTGAAAAAACTCAATAGCCAAAGGAAATCTAGAGAGAGCGAAAAACAAAAGAAATTGGGCAAACAAAACGCTTACCCAAAATCTTTTTTTATGTATTAATTGCATCATTTTTTTAGTCGGTTTTTATATCGGTATTGATGTTTTTGCTTCCCATCAAGGCATAAAACAAGAGGTAGAAAAGCCCAAAAACAATCACCCAATAACTCGCCACGAAGCCTACTAAGTCTGCTGCCCAGCCCTGTATCGCAGGGAGGATACCACCACCGCAGACCATCACCATAAAGATACCAGATGCCGCCGCCGTGTATTTGCCCAGCCCAGCCGTAGCCAAATTGAAAATACCGCCCCACATCACCGAAGTGCAAAGCCCACAGAGTACCAAGAGCATAATGCTAATAGGCACTTTTGCCAATCCGAAAGAAATATCCGCTTGGAAGACTGGCATACTCACCATCAAATCTTTGGGTAAAAGAATGGCAGAAACCACAAAGCCCAGCCCCAAAACAGAGACGAAGGACTGCATCGCTTTACTAGAAAATTGAGCCCCTAAAACTCCACCAGTAAGCCTACCGATGAGCATCAGAAACCAGTATGTACCCACCACAGTTCCCGCCGTAGTAGGGTTGATGCCCAGCTCACTCGTCATATAGAGATTGGCGATATTCGGGATACCCACCTCTACGCCTACATAAACGAAAATAGCCACCGCACCGAGTATAAAATGCCTAAACGATAGCGGGGAGTGCGTGTCTTTTACCGCTTTGCTTTCTACGGAAATATGCGGTTCTGGGATATTCATTGCGTAAAGCACCACGAAGGCTAGGGCAAAAATCCCCATTGCGAGGAACATCGCCGAGTTGGCATCAGAGATACTTGCCTTTGCCACATCGCCCATTAGGTAGCCCACCAGTACTGGCACTATGGTTGCCCCCATAGAGTTGAGCGTTCCGCCGAATTGTAGTAACTGGTTGCCGCGTTTGCCTTCACCGCCTAGGGTATTCAGCATAGGATTGACCACCGTATTGAGCATACACATAGAAAAACCAGAGACAAACGCCCCAGCCAAATAGATAGGGAAACTCTCTGCACTACCCGAAAAAAAGGTAATACCTACCCCTACAAAACCCACGAATATCGCCGTGAGTGCCGTTTTCTTGTAACCGATTTTCTGCAACATCAGCCCTGCGGGTATCCCCATAAAGGCATAGGCAATAAAGACAGCAAAATTCCCCATCTGTGAGAGCAGGTTACTCGCCTGGAACTGGTTTTTCACAATTACGCCCATAGGATTCTGAAGCCCTGTAACGAAGGCGATCATAAAGAATAAAGCGAACATCATCGCTATCGGAAGTACGAAACTATTTTGTTTGGTATTCATTGTAAATGGATTTTTAATAATGAAGAGACAAATATAAATTTATTTTTTGAAATGAAACGCTACGGATTAATGATTTTTATACGGATTGTACCCCTACGCAAGAGGCAAAATGATTTTTTTAGTATCAGCGTACCCCTACGCAAACACCAAAAGAATGAAAAAAGTACAATTGTCAGCTGACACTAGTACCAAAAGAATAAAAAAAATACAATTGTCAG
>JAUNHO010000285.1 GCA_030523905.1 Bergeyella zoohelcum | reverse complement strand
CGTTTCTATATTTTGAAGATTATAATTTCGCGTTGCAAAAAGCTGGGAACGATTTTCCATCGCCAAGAATGTATTTTCCCAGTCGGCACGAAGATTTTTATTAAACCAATAGCCCAAATTAAGAAAATGACTTTTTCTCAGACTTTCCTCATTGCTAAAATTAGCATTAATAATATTGTTATTTGCCGAAAATCTATAATTTCCGTTCCAGCCAGAAACTTCTGTGGAGTGAAATTGTGCCGTTGCCAAAAAGGTCTGATTTTTCAGTATCTGATTGGTTTCCCTAGCAAACGGATTGGCTACCAGCATTTTATCTCCCTTGAAATATGAATTTTGAGACAATAATGAAAGATTAAAATTCCAGCGTTTAAGAAACTGATTTTCAGACTTTAATACAGATGAGGGATTAATGAAAACCGCCAGTTGTAATTTATTTTTGTTAGATGGCAGATAGCGTATCGTATTAGTATAAACCCTGATATATTGTGCCAAATCCAGATATTCTGCCGTCTCAAACTCGTCTATTTGCTGCACTCCATCGCCATTATAATCCGTCCATTTATACACGCCTTGCCCATCGGTTACCTTTATATACTGAAATTCTCGCTGTGCCTCTTGCCCATTTCCCAATTCATAAAACGCCTGTATCCTAAGCCCATTTCGGAATAATTGCTGATTGTAAAGAATATTTCCAATTACAAAATTTTGATTAGCATTATCATTTACATTTTTATTAAAAAATTTACGATAATGCAATAAAGTTGATAATTGAGTTTTTTCAGTTTTAATGAGATTGCTTTCCGCTACAAATCCTAAAATCTGATTGACATTTTCCAAGCGATTATTCTGTATAGAATCATTGTCTCTGAAATAAATTTTTGCGGATAATTTCGTTCTCGTGGAATCTCCTATTATCTTCTGTGCAAAAATTTCTTTCCAGCTAAAACTCGTGGTATCATAGAGCTGCGTTTGCATTATTTTCTTCTCATTATGCTCCATACTTCCCCCTAAAACCCAGCTTCCTTTTTTACCAATCAGTTCATTTTGCCAGTTGCCTCGTATGAATTTGGTTTGCTGTATTTCTCCATCGGTAGAGAGGTATGAAATATTTCCTTTGGTCTGAAATTTCCCTTTACCCCAACCAAAATCCAAATCATTTTTTAGACCTTTATAGGTGGTTTGCTCACTCAGATAATTCATTTTATAATTAATGAATGAACGCCCAGACCATTGATTCAAGAAGCTGAAAATCAGTCTATTTTGAGTTCTATTACTAAACTCTTGGGCAAGATTAAAATCTCTCGCAAACTCTACATCATTGATTCTATCCAAGATATGGAACCGCCCACCAATATGCTGAAATTCAAATGCAGGAGTACCTTTCCAATTCTTTGTTTGAAATGTTTTTTGAGCAAAAATTCGCCCTGCAAAACCTTTATTTTTGTGATTATCAATAGAGGAAAATAGATTAATATCATAATTACTCAATGAAAAATCTGCTCCTACTTTTCCGTTCTCCAAAGCGTATTCCACATTACCAGAAAAAACCTGTGATGCTTGTGGCATAGGCAATTTACGAACGGCAGAATAATCTCCCAGACCTGCTCCCACATACTCAAACACTCTGCCATTATTGGTCGTTTGTTTTAGGCGATAATCTCCTTTTCCATTTCCAAAATAAGTAAAAGAAACTTGATACAAAGTCTCCGATTGATCACTAGAAAATTCATAATAATCACCTTGAGGATTTTTCACTAAACGATATAAAATTTTATTAATATCATAATCTGAAATAATCCCAGAAGGAGCATAAGCCAAATTAATAT
>JAUNHO010000284.1 GCA_030523905.1 Bergeyella zoohelcum | reverse complement strand
TCTACCGCTACCCTAAAAGGCGGTATTGAGAATATCCTAAAACAATTCTTGCCAGATTTGGTAGAAAATGTAGAGGCCGTGAATGGCTAAAATATCATAAAAAAATAAAACAAAGAAGTAATGAATCATATAAAAAAAGGCATTCTACTTGTCAATTTAGGGTCGCCAAAATCCACCAAAGTAGAAGATGTAAAAGAGTATCTTGATGAGTTCCTAATGGACGAACGCGTGATAGACTACCGCTGGATTTTCCGTGCCTTGCTCGTGCGTGGCATTATCTTGAAAACCAGACCTCAAAAATCTGCTGAAGCCTACAAAAGCGTTTGGACAGACGAGGGTTCGCCCCTTATTGTTATCACCGAAAAAATCCAAAAGAAACTCCAAAAACTGGTGAATGTTCCTGTGGAAATCGGTATGAGATACGCCGAGCCAAGTATAGAAAATGGCATCAGAAAATTGACCGAACAAGGCGTTACGGAGATTGTTTTGCTTCCGCTTTATCCACAATATGCGATGAGTACCACCGAAACCGTAGTGGAAAAAGCCGAAGAAGTGAGAAAGGCAAAATTTCCGAACATAAAAATCAGCTATGTGGAGCCGTTCTACAATAGTGATATTTACATCAAATGCCTAGCGGAGAGCATCAGAGAGAAACTTCCTACTAAGTTTGATATGATTCAATTCTCTTATCACGGCGTTCCTGAAAGACATATCTATAAAACGGATAAAAGTAAAACCTGCAAAATCAACGATGAAACTTGTAATAATAGCACCAATGAACTGCACAACCAGCTCTGCTATCGTCATCAGTGCCATAAAACTACCGATTTGGTAGCCAGAGAGTTAGGACTTAGCAAAGAACAATATATCGTTTCGTTTCAATCAAGATTAGGTAAAGACAAATGGATAGAGCCTTATACCGATGAAACGCTGGAACATCTTCCTAAAAAAGGCGTGAAAAACTTGGCAATTGTATGCCCTGCCTTTGTTTCCGACTGCCTAGAAACCTTGGAGGAAGCAGGTGGAGAAAATTTCCACTATATCCCTTGCTTGAACGATGAAGACCGCTGGATAGATGTAGTGAAAACTTTATGCGAAGAAAAATTGTAATTAAACGAAATAAGGAGAAAGCATTTTTACTTTCTCCTTTATTTTTATTGGTCGTATTCGTTTGGAAATTCGGTTTTTATTTCGCCTACTGTATCCAAAACCTTATTTTTAAGACTTTCTTGATATTGTTCCATTTTATTAGAAATTTCACAATCCGAAGTTCCCAATATTTTCGCTGCTAAAATCCCAGCATTGGTTGCTCCGTTCAGTGCTACCGTAGCCACAGGAATCCCTGATGGCATCTGCAAAATAGACAATACAGAATCCCAGCCATCAATGGAATTGGAGGACAAAATAGGCACCCCAATCACAGGCAAAGTGGTACAACTCGCCACCATACCTGGCAAATGTGCCGCCCCACCAGCTCCCGCGATAATGACTTTCAGCCCTCTGTTTTTCGCGGTTTGGGCATAGTCTATCATTCTCTCTGGGGTTCTATGTGCAGAGACCACCGTAAGTTCAAACGGAATTTCCAAATTCTTCAAAAAATCGGCTGCTTGTTGCATTATTGGCAAATCACTTTTACTGCCCATTATTATTCCTACCATAACTTTTTATTGATTTTTATATTTAATAATTAAGTGCGTAAAGATAATGATTTTGAACCAAAATAAAGAATTTTTCTTCCCTAAAAACTTACTGCTCCTGCGGTTTCATTTTGAAGCTTTTGTTGCATTTGCAATTTTTTTCCTGATGAAAAATCATAGCTTATACCAA
>JAUNHO010000283.1 GCA_030523905.1 Bergeyella zoohelcum | reverse complement strand
GTGAAAATTCATATTAATAATAGGAAAATATTATCAGGTTTAGCAGAATTTGCTAATATTTCTGAACAATTAATAGATTTCACCGTGGCTTTAGATAAACTAGATAAACTAGGAAAAGATGGTGTGATAAAAGAATTACGAGAAAAAAATATCTCTGATGAAGCCATTCATCAACTGGATTTCTTATTTGAACCAAAGCCACAAAACGAGGTTTTGAATATTCTGAAAACTCATTTTTCGGAGATTGAAATAGGAAGAAAAGGCGTAGAAGAATTGGAATTTATACTAGAAAATTGTAAGAAATTAGGCATTGAAAATCAGTTGGTTTTTGATATTACTTTGGCTCGTGGGCTAGATTATTACACGGGTGCTATTTTTGAGGTAAAGGCTGAAAATGTACAAATAGGTTCCATTGGCGGAGGTGGGAGATACGACAATCTTACCGAAGTTTTTGGTGTGAAAAATGTACCTGGTATTGGTATTTCTTTCGGTTTGGATAGGATTTATCTTTGTATGGAAGAGCTAAATCTTTTCCCTATAAACACCAATAATACAGCCACTTATCTCTTTGCTAATTATGGAGAAAATGAAGCATTGGAGGCTAATAAAGTCATTGCGAAATTGAGAGAAAAAGGCATAGTGGTGGAACTCTACCCAGAGAATACCAAACTGAAAAAACAATTTACCTATGCCGAAAAAAAGGGAATACCACACCTCGTTTTTTATGGAGAAGAAGAAATAAAAACGGAAAACATTACCATTAAAAATCTAGAAACTGGCGAACAAACAACCATAAGTTTGAAAGTGTTTTTAGGTGAGTAATTATAAACAAAAACTTGGATAACTACTTATCCAAGTTTTTTATTTTGGTTGATGAATTGGGAGTTTATGATTAAAACTAATCTTTCAACTTCCAATAATACGCTCTGATTAATTAGCATTAGAACTATCTTCTCCGATGTTCCAAGTGAGACCAAATCTCAAAGTATTATCCAATGCAGAATTCACCTTTGAAGTATTGATAAGGTAAGACAAATCCAAACCAAAAGACTGGTATTTTAGCCCTACACCCACCGTAGCATATTGTCTGCCACCTTGCTCTGCACTCTCGTGGAAGTAACCTGTACGCACAGCGAAAGAATTATCATAAGAATACTCCAAAGCACCGCTCATCATTATACTTTTTTTATTGTTGAAAGACTTTCCTATCCCTTCCATTACCCCTACATTTGGCACTGCGAAAAGTGGCTGTCCATTAGAAGCCTCTCCCACAAACTCTGCACCAGGAGCCAATATTTTAGAAGCCTCTGCGGTGAAGCCTACCTTGTTCATATCATCAATATGAAGGTCATACCCAGCACCTAGCCTCGCCATTGTAGGTAGGTAAGAACGCGAGTCATCATTACCTGTGTAGTCCAACTTTGGACCGATGTTTTGCACAGCCCAACCAGCTCTCACTTGTCCTTCATAATCTCCGAAAGACTGATGTTTTTCAGACTGATAATATCCTGCTACATCTACGGCAAAGGTATTAGCTGCCTTCAATGTGTTGTCTGTACCGAACCCTGCGGATAAATCTGAACGAATGAAACGCCCAGTAACCGCCATAGAGTAAGTATCTGAAAGTTTGAGACCATACGCCACATCTATGGAAAACTCGTTAGGTTTTGCCGTTCCACCAGGTACAATATCATTACCTACCAAAGTAGAAAGATTCACTTCTCCCATATTGAAGTAATAGATACTTGCCGATAGGGTAGAACGCTCCTCTTGCCCCAAGAATTGGAAATAAGAAGCATAAAGCAAGAAGACATCATTGGTCAGTTTGCTCATATAAGGTGTATAATTAACCC
>JAUNHO010000282.1 GCA_030523905.1 Bergeyella zoohelcum | reverse complement strand
GCCTACCGAAAGCAGTACGGAGAGGCTATTCCTGTGAAATTTCATCATCTCATCAGAAGTGAAGAGGCTTGTTATCTTTCTTCCTCAAAAGCGGTAGAATTAGCCGAAAAAACTGGGGCAAGATTACACATTTATCATCTCTCTACGGCAAAAGAAACGGCTTTATTTAGGAATGACATTCCTTTGAAAGATAAAAAAATCACGGCGGAAGTCTGCGTCCATCATTTACATTTCACCAATGAAGATTACGAAACGAAAGGCGCATTGATAAAATGGAATCCTGCGGTGAAAACTCAAAAAGATAAGGACGGACTTTGGGAGGCGCTTCTAAATGATAAGATTGATGTCATCGCTACCGATCACGCTCCACACACTTGGGAGGAAAAACAAAATCCATATACCAGCTGTCCATCAGGGGCTCCACTTGTTCAGCACTCACTTTTGGTAATGCTGGAAGCCTATAAAAATGGTAAAATAAGCCTTGAAAAAATAGTGGAAAAGATGTGCCACAACCCTGCAATTATTTTCCAAATAGAGAAAAGAGGTTTCGTAAGGGAGGGCTATAAAGCCGATTTGGTGCTAATTGATTTAGACACGGAACAGACAATTTCCAAGGAAAATATTCGTTATAAATGCGGCTGGAGTCCGCTAGAAGGCGAGGTGTTTCATTCCGCTGTTACGCATAGCTTTGTTAATGGGCATTTGGCGTATGAAAATGGCAAAATTTCCGAAGATAAAAAAGGAGAAAGACTGCTATTTGAAAGATAACTAATGAAGTTTGTTATTAGATAAAAAGATGAATAAAAAAATAATTTATTATATCGTATTAGGGTTGATGTTATTGGGGGCTTTGAGCGTGTTTTCTACTCGTTTGGATTTGACGAGTGAGAAACGCTACACCCTTTCTGAGTCTTCTGTAAAGGTGCTGAAATCCGTAAAAAAGCCTTTAATGGTGGAGGTTTATTTGGAGGGAGATTTCCCAGCGGGGTTCAAGCAACTACAAAACGAAACGCGTTTTATGCTGGAAGAATTTAGAAAAATCAATCCTAAAATAGATTTCAAATTCATAGACCCCATAAAGGAGAAAATTTCCCAAAATACCCTTGTAGCAATGGGAATGCAACCTTCCCAACTTTCCGATGTGAAGGACGGCAAAATTTCCGAGATTATCCTGTTTCCTTATGCCGTTTTCAAGTACGATTCCTATGGTTCATCAGTCCCTTTGATTGTTCAGCAAAGTGGTATCAATGCCGATGAACAGCTGGCAAAATCCATAGAAAATATGGAGTATAATTTGATTTCCAATATTAAAAATATCGCCGAAGAATATCGCAAAAGTATAGGGATTTTGGTCAATCAAGATGAGCTTCGCCCTGATGAATTTGAGGGATTTATGCAGATGGCGACCGAAAACTATATAGCCGCTCCCGTCATTCCTAAAAACAATGTGGAACTTACAAAAGAGGATATTCCTACGCTGAAAAATTTTGATGCTTTGGTGGTAGCAAAACCTCGGAAAGCCTTTACCAATGGGGAAAAATTGATTCTAGACCAGTATATAATGAATGGTGGGAAAACCCTTTGGATGATAGATGCCGTAGATGCCGAGATGGACACGCTGATGACTTCCAAGAAGATAATGGCGTACCCTCGCGACCTTAATCTTACCGATTTTTTCTTCAATTATGGGGTACGCATCAACTCGGCACTGGTGAAAGATGTACAGAAATTTGCCCTACTGAGATTGGTTACAGGGGAAATCAATGGCAATCCGCAATATACCAGTCTTCCGTGGCCGTATTTTCCGCTAGGAATTTCGGAGGGAAATAATCCAATTACCAAAAATATCAATC
>JAUNHO010000281.1:598-1862 GCA_030523905.1 Bergeyella zoohelcum | reverse complement strand
GGGACGGCTACTTTTATGATTCTAGGGAATATCTGTACCAGAAGCTGTGGTTTTTGTGGTGTGAAAACAGGCAAACCTATGGATGTTAATTGGGACGAACCCGAAAAAGTGGCAAGGTCTATCAAGTTAATGAAGATAAAACACGCCGTGCTGACCTCCGTAGATAGAGACGACCTGAAAGATATGGGCTCTATTCTTTGGGCAGAAACCGTTAATGCCGTGCGTAGGATTTCGCCTAGTACCACTATGGAAACTTTAATCCCTGATTTTCAAGGGATAACAAAACATATAGACCGCCTAGTAGAGGTAGCCCCAGAGGTGATTTCTCATAATATGGAAACTGTGAAACGCCTTACAAGAGAGGTGAGAATACAAGCAAAATACGAACGAAGCCTTGATGTGCTACGCTACCTAAAAGAAGCTGGACAAAGACGCACCAAAACTGGCGTAATGCTAGGGCTAGGCGAAGAAAAAGACGAAGTCTTCCAGACTATAGAAGACATCAGGAATGCTAATGTAGATGTCATCACCCTTGGGCAATATCTACAACCAACGAAGAAGCATCTTCCTGTGAAGAAATTCATATCGTTGGAAGAATTTGAAGAATATGGAGAGTTTGCAAGAAGTTTAGGCTTCCGCCATGTGGAAAGTTCGCCACTAGTGAGAAGTTCTTATCACGCAGAAAAACATATCCACTAATTTCATTTTTTCTCTTTTTAATTTTGTTTAATTTTGGTTTTAATGGCTATATTTTCTCTAATTATAACGAGAAAATACAGCCATTTTATTTGTCCTTTTACTTAAAATCTGGGCGTGTAGGGCGTACCTCTATTTTACTTGGCAAGGTTCTTGGGTTCATTTTCAACACATCTAGAACCAACTGCCCAATATCCTCTGGCTGTATCTTCCAAGCATCTTTTTCGGAAGGTTCGTGTCCATTAAAATGCGATGCCACCGAGCCTGGCATTATGGTACAAGCCTTGATGTCATATTTTCTCAAATCCAGCATCACAGCTTGGGTAAAACCTACCACCCCGAATTTAGAAGCATTATATACCGCACCTTTTTCAAAAAAATTAGTTCCTGCCAAACTTGAAATACTAATGAAATATCCCCCTGTTTTTTTCAACTCCTCCACCGAAGCCTTCAACGAGTGAAATACCCCCGTAAGATTGGTATCTATTACCTCATTCCATTCTTCCACCGAAAGTTCATCTACTGGTTTGAAAATGCCTAAACCTGCATTGGCAACAAGCCCATCTAA
>JAUNHO010000281.1:244-588 GCA_030523905.1 Bergeyella zoohelcum | reverse complement strand
AATATATTTAACCGAAGAAACTACACCAAAAACCTTATCAGATATTTGCGAAAGCTCTTTTTCTGTCTTCTTTACATCGGCTTCTTTTCTTCCACTAAATGCTACCGAAAAACCATTTTCTAGAAGAATTTTGGCAATTCCGTAGCCAATACCCTTCGTTCCACCTGTAATATATATGACTCTATTTTCCATTTTGTAAAGTTAAAATAAAATTTTGATAAAAAATTCCTAAAAAATATTTTTTTGGCACGATATTTGTACCTTCACTAGATAGATTCTCATAGTTAATTGAGTTTTCATGGTTATTAGTTTTTACCCTATCTTAATTCTTTTAGGATAGGGTT
>JAUNHO010000281.1:0-215 GCA_030523905.1 Bergeyella zoohelcum | reverse complement strand
AAACAAAAGTTTGGCACGGTATTTGTATTTATTAAAACATCTCATAGATAATTTGAGTTTTCATAGTTATTAGTTTTTACCTTACCAAATCTTTTTTTGGTAAGGTTTTTTATTTTAGTTTGGAGGTTTGTTCCTCTGCCTCCTCCATTAGTTTTAGATAATTAAAATAACGGCTCTCCTCTATCTCTCCATCATTTATCATATTGATAACCATA
>JAUNHO010000280.1 GCA_030523905.1 Bergeyella zoohelcum | reverse complement strand
ATCTCTAAAAGACTTTGAACAAAGGCATTATCGTAATCTACCCAATGAATATTGGTCTCTTTTCGGTACCAAGTCAGTTGTCTTTTAGCAAATCTTCTGGAATTTTTTTGAATTTCAGAGATGGCAAAATCTAGCGAGTATTCCCCATCTAGATACTTGAATAACTCGGTATAGCCCACCGTTTGCAACGCCACCAAATCTCGGTAAGGCAGAAGATTTTTCACTTCTTCCAATAGTCCATTGCTCATCATTTGCTCTACTCTCTTATTGATTCTTTCATAAATAATCTCTCGTGGGGCAGTTATTCCTATTCTTATTACATTAAAATCCCTTTTTTGTTTCGGCTCTGATATTATTTCGGAATATTTTTTGCCAGTTTGCCAAATTACATCTATCGCCCTGAGCAGTCGGCGTGGGTTTTGTAAATCTACTACTTTATGATATTCAGAATCTAGTGATTGAAGAAGATTTTGAAGAGCTTCCAAACCCTCATTTTTCCAAATTTCTTCTAATTTTTCTTGATGAGTTTCATTGGCTTCTGGTAGGTTATTTAGCCCTTCTATTACGGCTTTTTCGTACATCATACTGCCACCTACCATTATCAAAATATCATTTTTTTTGAATCATTCTTGTATTTTTTGTAACGCATCTATCTCACATTGACCAATGGAATAATAATCCGTAACGGACAACTGACCAACAAAATGATGTTTTGCCAGTGCCTGTTCTTCGGTTGTAGGTGCAGCCGTCCCAATGGGCATTTCCCTAAAAAACTGGCGAGAATCACAGGAAATAATCTCCGTGCCAAAATGTCTCGCCAAATCTATTGCCAATTTGGTTTTGCCAATCCCAGTAGTCCCAACGATGGAAATTAATGTCTTTTTCACCCCACAAAAATAAATATTTTTTAGGTTTTATTCTTGTTCGTTATCTTTATTGCTAAACAGATTAAGAAATAAAATAAAGCCCCTAAATAAAGCATATTCAGAAGGGTAATGCCTACATATGTAGCAACTTTCTTATCCATTCTTGATTCAGAAAATACTTTTTCTAAATCATAAAAAAAATTATAATTCTGAAATATAGCTAATGCCAGCAGTAGTACAATAATTAAAATCAATTGTGTTATTGTAATTCGTTTCATAATTTATTAAATTTTTAATGATTCTACAAATATAATAAATAAAACAATTAATCTCTATTTTTTATTAACAAGTTATTAATTTTTTTTAATAAAACTTTAACCTATTTAGCCTATCTAAAAACAATATAAACTGCGTTTTATTACCTAAATTTGCAATTCATTATGAAGAAGATTTTATTTCTATTATCGTTCATTTTCATCATAAAAACGAATGCTCAGACTTTATTCAGTGGGCAGGTTTTTATGAGGGAAAACTCGGCTATATATCTCAATCAGGTGTTTGTAACCAATCTCAACGAGCATAAAACCACGATTTCTAATTACAACGGCGAGTTCAAAATCCCTGTAAAAATAGGTGATGTGGTGCGTTTTACTTCCATTATTTCAGAACGATATGATGTGAAAATCACTGAACAGCACCTAAAAAACACACTTAATCTAATAGAACTTAGCCCTATTTACTACGATATTAAAGAGGTTGTAATCAACTGGAAACCAAGTGGTAACCTACGGAAAGATGTGCTTTCTTTAAAAGATACGGATAAAAAAATTGCCCTTGCTAAAACCATAGGTCTACCACAAGGCAAAAGTAGAGATGAAGTTACGGAAGCTCCTATTGTAGGTGCTAAAAACGGAAGTTTATCTCTTGATATACAGAGTATTTATGATGTTATTTCTGGCGAAAGAAAGAAAAAACAACGCCTTTATCAGTATGAAAA
>JAUNHO010000279.1 GCA_030523905.1 Bergeyella zoohelcum | reverse complement strand
AGGAAAATATTCTAAAAAATATAGAAAAAGACCTCAAAAATTGTACTTCTATCATCATCACACACCGAGAAAGCAGTGCAAAACGAACAGATAAAACACTTATACTCAATAATTTACAGAATCAAAACCTTCAATAAACAGAAAATATAAAATAAAAGTGTAAATTTTCACCGAAAAAATTTTGTATTTAGAATAATTCTTTTATTTTTGTTGGAAATAACTTTTCAACATCTAAAACATCGTATAAAATGAATGATTACAAGGAACGCCAGGAGAATGAAATATTCACTAAGGTATTAAAGGCAGGGAGGAGAACCTATTTTTTTGATGTACGCGAAACAAAAGCAGGGGACTACTATTTGACAATTACCGAAAGTAAAAAGCACTTCAATGATAGTGGAGAAGCCTCTTTTGAAAAACACAAAATCTATCTTTATAAGGAAGATTTTAATGAATTTAGACAAATGTTTAACGAGGCATCAGAATTCATTATTTCTGAAAAAGGTGAAGATGTCATCTCTGAAAAACACGATAAAGATTTCAAATCTCGCTTTACAATAGACTCTGATAATGAGATATAAAAACAAAAACTGGTTATGAAAATATAGCCAGTTTTTTATTTCCAATCTTAAACTTACTCATTAAAAAATTTCTATACGAAAAAGAGACTTGAAAATTGTTTCAAATCTCTTTTTATTTTATGTTACAAATTCTAAACTTTCTCTACTTGCATAAAACTCAACTCCATCGGAGTCTGTTTTCCAAAAATAGTTACAGATATTTCTAGTTTCTTTTTATCCTCAAGGATTTTCTCTACCACACCATTAAATCCGCTAAAAGGTCCATCTATTACCTTTACATTCTCTCCTATCACATAAGGAATTTCCATATCCGTAGCAAACTCTGCTAACTCATCTACTCTACCGAGCATTCTATCAACCTCTGATTTTCTCATCGGAACAGGGTCGCCTCCTTTTACCGCAGTCAGAAATGAAATAACTCCTGGTATATTTTTTATCATATGTGGAACTTCCCCAATTAGGTTTGCCTCTATCATTATATACCCTGGGAAATAAGGTCTCTCTTTTGGAACTTTCTTTCCGTTCTTTAATTGTATAACTTTTTCAGTAGGTATTACAATTTGAGTTACATTATCTCCAAAACTTCCTCTTTCTATCTCATTTTCTATATAGGACTTTACTTTATTTTCCTGCCCACTTATTGCTTTTAGCACATACCACTTCAATCCACTCATTTTAGTAATATTATTTTAATTAATTGAACAGGTTTATAATCATAGATAATGTGTTCTGTAAAAGTTTATTAAATACAGTATCCACACCAAATAAGAAAACAACCAAAATAACAGTAGCAATTGTTACTACTAATGTTGATGATTGTAAATCATTCCATTTTGGCCATTCTACTTTTTCTCTAAATTCAGTATAAGAACCTTTTAAAAAATCAACAAATGAACTCATATTTTTTATTTGCACGGGCACAAGGATTCGAACCCTGACCAAAGGTTTTGGAGACCTCTATCCTACCATTAGACGATGCCCGTATATAAGAGTTTCACTTTTTAGGGTGAAACTCTTGTTATTTAGATTAATTGATTAATCAAGAATTTCAGTTACCTGACCAGCACCTACTGTTCTACCACCTTCTCTGATCGCAAATCTAAGACCTACGCTAAGAGCGATTGGTTGGTGAAGATCCACCTCAATAGTAAGGTTATCACCTGGCATTACCATCTCTACTCCTTCTGGTAATTTGATAGTACCTGTAACATCGGTAGTTCTTACATAGAACTGAGGACGATAGTTATTGTGGAATGGAGTGTGACGACCACCTTCTTCTTTAGAAAGGATATA
>JAUNHO010000278.1:1603-1875 GCA_030523905.1 Bergeyella zoohelcum | reverse complement strand
TTTACTTTCCTTGACCAAAAAGAACCATTTATATATCAGTTAGTTAGCACTTTGGTAAAGCAAATGGGCGTGGCTTTCCCTGAGATTGAAAAACAAAAAGAATTGGTAGAAGCCGTTATCCGCGAGGAAGAGCAATCTTTTTTAAGAACATTAGAGCAGGGGCTTTTGATGCTTGATGTGATGATGAATAACGCTACCGACAAGCAAATAAGCGGTGCGAAAGCCTTTGAATTGTATGATACTTACGGCTTCCCAATAGACCTCACGGCACT
>JAUNHO010000278.1:0-1593 GCA_030523905.1 Bergeyella zoohelcum | reverse complement strand
TTTCCCTATTGATTTAACTTCCCTGATTTTGAGGGAGAAAGGCTTTACCCTTGATGAAGAAGGTTTTGAAGAAAATCTAAAAAAACAAAAGGAGCGTTCTCGTTCGGCAGCACAGATGAAAACCGATGATTGGGTGGTTATCCGTGAAGATGAAGCAGAGGAATTTATCGGATATGATACGCTAGAAGCCATCGTAAAAATTACGAAATATAGAAAAGTAGAAAGCCAAAAAGATGGCACACTTTATCAGTTGGTTTTCAATGTTACTCCGTTTTATCCAGAAGGGGGAGGGCAAGTAGGCGATAAAGGATTTTTGACTTCGGCTAATGGTGAAAATACCTATATTATTGATACCAAAAAGGAAAATAATCTCATTATTCATCTATCCGAAACCTTGCCAAGTAATTTGGAAGAACCATTAAAAGCAGAGGTGAAAGGGCGTAACCATACCGAGGCGAATCATACCGCTACACACCTTTTACATCAGGCATTGAGAGAGGTTTTGGGAACTCATGTGGAGCAAAGAGGTTCGCGTGTGGATTTTGATTCTTTAAGGTTTGATTTTTCTCATTTCCAAAAAATGACCGAAGAGGAAATCCGAGAAGTGGAGCGAAAAGTAAATGAACGAGTGATGCAGAAAATCCCATTGCAAGAGTATAGAAATATCCCTATTCAACAAGCAATGGAAGCAGGAGCAATGGCACTTTTCGGCGAAAAATATGGTGATAATGTCCGTATGATTCAGTTTGGAGATAGTAAGGAACTTTGTGGTGGAACTCACCTGAAAAATACTGGTGATATTTGGTGCTTCAAGATTGTTTCAGAAGGTGCTGTGGCGGCTGGAATCCGTAGGGTAGAGGCTATTACAGGCGAGGCTGTGGAGCAATATTTTAGAAAATTGGAAAAGCAATCAGAGGAACTTTCTACCTTACTGAAAACTAGGGATTTGGTAAAATCTACCGAAAAATTATTAGATGAAAATGCCTTACTAAAAGCTGAATTAGAGGCTTTGAAAAAGGAAAAAGCACAAAGCGAGGTGAAAAACTGGAAGAATGATTTTGTCCAACAAGGAGATAAGCAACTTTTGGTAAAAAGAACCTCAATGGATGCAGGTTCCGTAAAGGATATAGTATTTCAATTAAAAAGAGAAGTGCCTAATTCTGTTGTAGTTATCCTTTCTGATGCAGGTGAAAAACCAATGATAAGCGTAGGTGTTTCTGATGATTTAGATGGTAAATATCACGCAGGAAATTTGGTAAAAGAACTGGCAAAAGAAATCCAAGGTGGCGGTGGCGGAAATGCTGGATTTGCAACCGCAGGAGGTAAAAATTTGGCAGGATTAGAAAATGCTTACCAAAAAGCAAATGAACTTTAATGATTTTTATAAAAAGTACCAAAAAGCAATCAGAAAAAGTATCTGATTGCTTTTTTATTGAAATAATGAGAATAATATGGTTTCACGAAAAAATATTATCTTCGCCGAATGAGAAAAATATTGATTGTAATTTTAGCATTGTTTTTTACTCTTTCTACGGCTCAAAATGATAGTTTAGAGATAGAAAAACAGGAAGCCTTTAATAAGAAAGAAGAGGA
>JAUNHO010000277.1 GCA_030523905.1 Bergeyella zoohelcum | reverse complement strand
TATTTCTATTTTTTATACTTTGATAAGTTTTATTCCATTTTATCATTTTTATATTGCAAGTAGTAATATTTTTAATTTAAGTAAAGCTTTTTTTGATAAATTTACATTAATACTATTACTTTTTTTTCCTAGTGTTCATTTTTGGTTAGCTTCATTTGGAAAAGATGCTTTTTGTTTTGTGGGTTTATGTTTTATGCTATATGTTGTAAATAGAAAGATTAAAAATACTATATTTATAAAAGTTTTGTTTATTATAACATTCTTATTATTATTTTTTGTTCGTCCTTATATAGGTATTATTTTTGCCATTATTTATTTATTTTTAGAAAGGCGTAGTATAGGTATAAGATTCTATTTTATTGTACCAATTTTATTAATAGGGGGATATGTTTTTTTAGTTAAGTTTATTAAGTTCGAAAGTTTGGATTTTGAATATATTTCAAAGAAATTTTATATTTTAGATAGTTATGCGAAGACAGGAGGAAGTATTATAGATTTAGAAAAAACAAATGTATTTACTCGTTTTTTTTATATGATGTTTCGTCCTTTTTTATTTGAGGCTAAAAATTTTCATCAATTTATTGTTTCTATTGAAAATTTTATTTTATTGATATGGTTCGTTTGGTTATTTATTAGGGTGAAAAGAGATAAAATAGTGTTAAATAAAAAAATATTATGGTATGCTAGTTTTTCCATTTTATTATGGTTGTTTTATAGTTTGTATATCTATAATTATGGTTTAGCATCAAGAATGAAGGCTACTATTTTACCAATATTATTTTACAGTGTAATTTTGTGGAGGGAGAATATATTAAAATTAAAGAAATCTATAGAATGAAAAAACTATTTCGTATAACTACTGTTGCGGTTTCTCTTAAAGTTCTTTTAAGGGGGCAGTTAGGTTTTATGTCTTCTAATGGATTTGAGGTGGTGGGCATTGCTGCTCCAAGTGAATTTTTAGGGGAAATTTCAGAATATGAAGGAGTTAGAGTTCTGCCTGTGGAGATGTCTCGCAAGATTACGCCATTTCAGGATTTGAAATCTCTTTATCGGCTTTATAAAATTTTCAAAAAAGAAAAGCCAAACATAGTGCATACTCATACGCCAAAGGCTGGTATTGTGGGGATGTTGGCGGCTAGGCTAGCTGGTGTTCCGCATCGTTTGCATACTGTGGCGGGCTTGCCACTTATGGAGGCTACGGGGGTAAAGAGAAGGATTCTCAACTTCGTGGAAAAACTCACATATAGCTGTGCTACAATGGTTTATCCCAATTCAAAAGGTTTGTACAATTTTATTTTAGAAAATAAATTCGCTACCGATAAAAAACTAAAAATAATAGCCAATGGCTCGTCCAATGGTATCAATACCAAGTTTTTTTCAAAAGAACAGGTTCCAGAATCTCAAAAAATCCAATTAAAACAAGATTTAGGTATTTCTGAAGAAGATTTTGTGTATGTTTTTGTGGGGCGAATAGTGGGCGATAAAGGCATAAACGAGCTTTTAAAGGCATTTTCTAATATAAAAAATCCAAACCTAAAACTTATTTTGGTAGGTGGAATGGAGGAGGATTTAGACCCACTAAAAACGGAAACTTTGCAGGAAATACAGCGAAATGAAAACATTATAGAGGTTGGTTTTCAGGCAGATGTGCGTCCGTATTTTGCTATTTCCGATGCTTTGGCTTTTCCGAGTTATCGTGAGGGCTTTCCAAATGTGGTGATGCAGGCGGGGGCTATGGAACTACCTTGTATTGTGTCGGATATAAACGGTTGCAATGAAATCATCATAGAAAATGAAAATGGAATGATAGTTCCTGCAAAAAATATTGAAAAATTACAAGAAAAAATGTTAATTTTGGTTCAAAATAAAGAATTATATCAAAAAATGAA
>JAUNHO010000276.1 GCA_030523905.1 Bergeyella zoohelcum | reverse complement strand
ATAATCCTCATCTATATTATAGTAGAAATCTTCCGTGTAGAGTTTATTGAAATGCTTCGCACCGCCGTAGTATCTTTTGCCATCTATCTCTATCTGCCCTGTATTTTGCAAAAGAGAATCTTTATTGATGTTATACCCATAATACTGGCGATGGATATAATAATCCGAATGGGTAAGATTGATAAGCCCTCTGATTTTCGCTACATTAAAAGTAGAATCATAGAGTGGTTTTCGCTCATTATCAAAGGTTTGTATTAGGTTTTTACCTTTATTTAGTTACACCTTTACGAGTTGCCCAGCGGAAATCACCTTCTCTTCCCCACCATTGATTTTGAAATAAAAAGTCTTGCCCGTAGGGTTATCTACCACATAATAATTTTTCTTTGATAAAAACAAATAATAAATCCCAAATGCCAAAACAAAGGTAAGGATACCTATAACTAAACCTACTAACGACGGATTTTTTTTCATCTCTCTATGATTAAAAAACTTCGGCAAAGTTAATTAAAATTATTGGGCTTTGGTATAGATTTCCATTTTAATTCTTAAATTTGCAACCTGATTCTAAACAAAATAAAATGCCGAATACTATAATAATAGGGTCTGGAAGCTACATTCCTGAAAACATCATCACAGGGACTCACTTTTTGGATTCCACTTTTTTTGATGAAAATGGAGAAAAAATAGAGAAACCTAATGAGGAAATTGTAAAGAAATTTGTAGAAATCACCGAAATAGAGGAAAGAAGGTATGTAGATGACAACCTAATGAACTCTGACATCGGTACAATAGCTGCAAAAAAAGCCATAGAAGATGCAGGAATAGATGCCGAAACCTTGGATTATATCATTTGTGCAACGAATTTTGGGGAAATAGACCACAACGGACACTCGGCTTTTATGCCTTCAATGTCTGCCATCATCAAAAACAAACTCGGCATAAAGAACTTAAAATGTGTGAATTACGATATGATTTTCGGTTGCCCAGGCTGGGTAGAAGGAATGATTTTGGCAGACACACTCATTAAGGCAAAAAGAGCTAAAAATATCTTGGTAGTAGGTTCTGATACGCTAAGCCGTGCCACCGACCCATACGATAGAACCAAAATGATTTTCGCCGATGGAGCGGGTGCTGTGGTAGTAACCGCTACCGATGATGAAAGCGTAGGGATAATAGCAGATAACACCCTGTGTTTCAATGGAGAAGAACTCTCTTTCCTTGAAAATGCGTGTTCGCTAAATGCCGATGCCGACCAAAATAAAAAGTACATACGAATGAGAGGCAGAAAAATCTACGAATTTGCCCTAAAATATGTACCTGATGCCATAAAAGAAACCATAGATAAAGCAAAAATAGACATAAAAGACATTGATAAAATCCTCATTCACCAGGCGAATGCCAAGATGGATCACGCTATGATAGAACGCCTTTTCAGGCTCTATGGTGTAAAGGAATACAGCCACTCCGTAGCACCGATGACCGTGCAAAAATTCGGAAACTCTTCGGTAGCAACCGTCCCTACAATGTTTGACCTCATCAGAAAAGGGCAACTGGGCGACCACAAATTCAAAGAGCAAGGGCATATCATCTTTACTTCCGTAGGAGCAGGAATGAACATCAATGCCATCGTCTATAAATTCCCATAATAGAAAAATCTTTTCATTTTTATTATTTTTTTAAGTTAATTATTTTATTTTTCTAAAGGCACAATATTTGTACGGATATTGTGCTTTTTATTTACAATCATTATGGTACAATATTTTTTCATATTACTAGGCGTTATTTTTTTATTAGAGTTTTATATCTACCAGTCCATCAAGCATTTATCTAAAAAAACATTGATAAGACGGATATATATAGGCATTAATCTCATCATCTATATATTGCTGATTTACAATATGCTAAACATCAACCCGAATGCCAACAA
>JAUNHO010000275.1 GCA_030523905.1 Bergeyella zoohelcum | reverse complement strand
AGCAAAAGCCGAGATGGAAACAATGATAAGCTATCTGAAAAAATCTTACAAAAAACACATAGAAGAACTTGACTGGATGTCGGCTGAAACGAAGGTAAAAGCCCTTGAAAAATTAAGCAAGTTCAGTGTGAAAGTGGCGTATCCAGACAAATGGGAAGATTATTCTAAACTCAATATAGAAAAAGGAGCATCGCTCTACGAAAATCTACAAAAAGTAACAGAATGGGAATACAACAAAACCCTTGCAGAGGAGGTGAATAAGCCAGTAGATAAGTCTAAATGGGGAATGACACCACAGACCGTGAATGCTTATTATAGCCCATTGAATAACGAAATTGTATTCCCAGCGGCTATTTTACAAGCTCCTTTCTTTGATTTCAAGGCAGACCCAGCCGTTAATTTCGGTGGAATTGGTGCTGTTATCGGTCACGAAATCGCTCACGGATTTGATGATGGCGGTGCAAAATACGACGGAAACGGAAACCTTAATAACTGGTGGACGGAGCAAGACCAAAAGAATTTTGAAGTAAAAGTAAAACAACTTGCTGACCAATATAGCAAATACGAACCTGTGAAAGGTAGTTTCGTGAATGGTATTTTCACAAGTGGAGAAAACATTGCAGATTTGGCAGGTGTTGCTATCGGTTATGATGCTCTTCAAATGTATCTAAAAGATAAAGGAGAGGTAGCACCAATAAGCGGATATACGCAAGACCAAAGGTTTTTCCTTAGCTGGGCTACGGTTTGGAGAACCAAATCTACCGAGAAGTATATGATAAACCAAGTGAAAACCGACCCGCACACGCCAGGCTACTTCCGTGCATTTGGACCACTGGTGAATGTAGATGCTTGGTACAAAGCGTTTGATGTAAAAGAAGGCGACAAACTCTACAAAAAACCAGAAGATAGAATAAAAATTTGGTAATATATGATTATACAAAAACTTCTCTCTACAAAAAGGGAGAAGTTTTTTATAAGGAATAAGATGGGAATAATTTCAGTATTTCATTCCAAATTCATATACAAAAAATTTTTATCTGCAAAAATTTTAACTTAATTAATAAAAATCCTTAAATTTGCCTTTTGGAAATAATAATGGATAAAATAAAAATTCACGACAAATATTTCGTTCCTTACTTAAAGCACGATGAGTTGCAAGACATCATAAAGGAACTGGCTTTGAAAGTTTATGAGGATTACAAAGATGAAACTCCTGTTTTTGTGGGGGTTCTCAATGGGGTGATTATGTTCTTTTCAGATTTCTTGAAATACTATCCAGGTAAGTGCGAAATAGCTTTTTTACAGGTAAGTTCCTATTCTGGTACGCAATCTACGGGGATTGTATATAAAAAAATGGACTTGACCAAAGATGTAGAAGGCAGACACATTATCCTAATGGAAGATATAGTGGATACGGGAAATACTTTAGAAAGCCTGTTTGAATATTTCAAAAATACGCAACGCCCTAAATCTCTGAAAGTTGCATCTCTACTATTGAAGCCAGAAGTATTCAAAAAAGATTTCAAAATAGACTATGTAGCCAAGGAAATTCCGAATAAATTCGTACTAGGCTATGGGCTTGACTATGATGAACTCGGAAGAAATCTCCCAGATTTATACCAATTAGAGGAAGGAAGAATCAATCACTAAAATCTTATATTAAGAAATTTAAGTTTATAAATAAAAAAAATGATAAATATTGTATTATTTGGACCTCCAGGAAGTGGAAAAGGTACTCAGGCACAGAATCTTATAGAAAAATTCAACTTGAAGCAAATTTCCACAGGAGATTTATTTCGTTTCAATATTAAAAATGAAACCGAACTAGGAAAATTAGCAAAGTCTTATATAGATAAAGGTGAGTTGGTTCCCGATCAGGTAACGATAGATATGCTAACTGATGAGTTGAAAAAAACTACTGATGTAGCAGGATTT
>JAUNHO010000274.1 GCA_030523905.1 Bergeyella zoohelcum | reverse complement strand
CTAAAATCTCGCAGAAAAATTTCACGGTACTAAGCGATGTTAATCTAAACATCAAAAAAGGAAACTTTTGCTACCTCATCGGAAAGACAGGCTCTGGTAAAAGTTCGCTACTGAAAACCCTCTACGGGCATATCCCTTTGGCTATGGGACAGGCACAGGTGGCGGGTTTTGATTTGGCTAAACTCCGTACTTCGCAAATTCCAGATTTGAGAAGAAAACTCGGTATTGTATTCCAAGATTTTCAGTTGTTGTCAGATAGAAGCGTGGAGAAAAATCTGCGTTTCGTACTAGAGGCGACTGGCTGGAAAAACAAAACCGAGATAGAAGACCGCATCAACGAAGTGCTTGGTAGCGTGGGTATGAAAAGTAAAAAACACAAAATGCCACACGAACTCTCTGGCGGTGAACAGCAAAGAGTTGCCATTGCAAGAGCATTACTGAATCACCCAGAAATAATCTTGGCAGATGAGCCTACGGGGAATCTAGACCCTGAAACTTCTAACGAAATTATGACTTTGCTAAAACGCGTAGCAATGGAAAATAATTCGGCGGTGGTAATGGCAACGCACGATTATCATATGATACACAACTTCCCTGGCGAAGCCATAAAATGCGAAGACGGAAAGGTAACCGTAATGGAAACAGCCGAACTTTTTGACGCGTAAAAAACAAAGCCACTACTTTTTCCGTAGTGGTTTTTTATTTCATTTTCTGAAAATATGAAAATCCTTCGTGAGTTCTAGATATTCATCTGAATAATGTCTTGGGCTTTTTTCTACAACAAAATCCTTCTCTGAATAAGATGAATTCTGAAAAGAAAATTCTAAAATAAGGCGTTTCACTTTGCCTTGTGCTATTCCTTTAATGTTGATTTTTCTCATCAAATACAATTGATTTTCCTTGCACAATTCTATAAAATCCGTACCAAAATCGGCTGGAATAATCACGGAAAAACAACCATTTTCTGCTAAAATCTCACTGGTTTTACGAATCAAATCACAGAAATCTAGCTCTACTCTTTGCCTCGCCAAAACATCTTTTTCGGAAGTATTTTCATCAAAATAAGGCGGATTGGAAACCACCAAATCATATTTTTCAGAAGATGAAAACGCCTTAAAATCGGTATTAATAGCCTTAATCCGTGATGAAAATGGAGAATTTTCAAAATTTTCGGAAGAAAGCCTTACAGCCTCAGCATTAATGTCAATGGCTAAAATATCAGCAGAGGCATTTCTTTGGGCTATCATTAGAGCTATCAAACCTGTACCTGTTCCTACTTCTAGCACCTTGTTAGCCTGTACATTACACATCGCACCGAGCAATACGCCATCGGTTCCTACACGAAAAACCGATTTGCTTTGTTTTATCTCAAACTGCTGAAATCTAAATGGTTTCATTATAAATTAGTGGTTAGAGTAATGATGAATGTAGTCCCTTTGCCCAGTTCGGTATTCAGAACGATTTCGCCTTTATAGTCTTCTATCATTTTTCTCACCATCGTAAGCCCAAGCCCAGAGCCAGAACTTTTTGAAGTGAAATTCGGTTCAAAAATCCGTTCCTTTATCTCATCGGAAATCCCTGTGCCATTGTCTTGCACCTTTATGGTAATTTTCTTATAAATCTGCTCTACATCTATATTGATGATTAATTTTCGCGTAGCATCAGTGGCTTGTTTTGCGTTGGTTATCAGATTGGTAAGGATTCGGTTTAGATAGATTCTATCCATTTTTATGGCAATTTCATCTTTATTAAAATGCGTGAAAATATCACCATCATCAAAAATTCTCACAATATTTTCCACTTCATTTTTCAGATTAAAAATCTCATCATTTTTTTCTGGAAGCTGTGCATATTGCGAAAACGCCATCGCCACGGAGGCTATCGTATCTATTTGCTCTACGACAGAATCTGCCATTTTATTCACTTTTTCTACCGCATCTGGGTCGGTTAC
>JAUNHO010000273.1:514-1961 GCA_030523905.1 Bergeyella zoohelcum | reverse complement strand
GGGCTACGGTGTTCCCTGCTTGTAGGAAATCGGCTATTAGGGAGCGTACCGCCACCATTACTTCGTGCCATTGTACGGAATCATCTTTGGTTACCGCCACGAAATTATCCGAAATAAAGACTTCTTTCACAAAATCAAACGCCTCAAAAATAGCTTTTGCCAAAGGGATTTGCTTTGCTTCCTCCACAGATTTGGCTTCCAAAAACCCTTGTAAAATAAACCTTTGGGAAACGAATTTCATCACGGCAGGGTTTGGGGTCATCTCCGCATAAATAGGGAAAAGTTGTTTCTTTTTTTGTTTGTAGATTCTTGGGTTTTCTAGTAGCTGGTCTTCTATCACATTTTTTAGGCTTGTGGCTACGGCTTCCCATTCTACGGTATCTTGTTTTGCGATAGCGATGAAATTCGCAGTGATGAAAATTCGCTCCACGAACGGATAATTGAAGAGTTCTTCTGCCAATGGAATGTCCGAAATATCGGAGTTTCTATCCAGTTCCAAAGCCCCAGGTAGTAGGGTATAATCTGCCACGAATTTCATTACTTTCGGATTTTCTGTGGCTTCTATGATGATTTGTCGCATTTTATTTAGTAATTTTGAAAGCACAAAAGTAAGGATAAGAAATCAGAAAGAAAAACTTTATAGTGTAGATAAAATCTATTGTTGTTTTTTGTATTGATAAATGATAACTAAATAATAAAATTATGGCACTAATCAGATCAGTTTTAGGCAAAAGTCCAAAAATAGGCAATGATACTTTTTTGGCAGAGACGGCTACCATCATCGGTGATGTGGAAATGGGCGAGCAATGCAGCGTATGGTACAATGCGGTAGTCCGTGGCGATGTTCATTATATAAAGATAGGCAACAAAGTGAATATCCAAGACAATGTGATGCTCCACTGCACCTACCAAAAACACCCTCTGGTGATAGGCGATAATGTCTCCATTGGGCATAATGCCATAGTACACGGCTGTACGCTTCAGGACAATGTACTCATCGGTATGGGGGCAATCGTGATGGACGACTGCCTCGTGGAAAGCAACTCCATCGTGGGGGCTGGGTCTGTGGTTACAAAAGGTACTCACATTCGTTCTGGTGAGGTCTGGGGCGGTATTCCTGCGAAAAAAATAAAAGACATCAGCGAGGAACTCCTAAAAGGCGAAGTCAATAGAATTGCCGATAGCTATGTGAAATACTCTGGCTGGTACAAGGATTAGAAATTCATTGTTGAGAATCGGGGATAGTTATTAATTAAATCTTAAAATAACTAATCCCCAAACTCTAATAATCTACATCTCCCAATATTAAATTTTCCTTATCTTTGTCGCCGTTTTAATTTTAGATATGAAAAAGTTACAAGATATTCTGATCTCCACGCGTACAATGGCGGTTTTGCTATTGGTCTATGCCATCGCTATGGCTCGTGCTACTTTTATAGAAAATGAC
>JAUNHO010000273.1:0-504 GCA_030523905.1 Bergeyella zoohelcum | reverse complement strand
AAGTGGTTTGAGGTACTGATGTTCCTCCTTATTCTCAATTTTATTGGTAATATCGCAAGGTACAGACTTTGGCAGAAGGAGAAACTCCCTGTTTTGGTCTTCCACTTGTCGTTTATTTTGCTCTTTATTGGTGGGGCTATCACTCGTTATATCAGTTTTGAGGGGCTGATGCTCATTCGCGAGGGGCAGACTTCTAATCAAATTATTACCGATAAACATTTCTTTAAGATTCAAATAGAAGAAAAAGGCGAGGTGCTGAATTATCAGGACATTCCGTATCTGATGTCGCCTTTGCATAAAGATTTCAATGCCACTTATGATTTTAACGGAAAGAAAATAGAGGTAGAGACGATTGATTATATCCAAAGGAAGAAAGATAGCCTATTTGCAGGGAATCAGGAATATCTGCATTTCGTAACGACTGGCGATAAAGGTAGGGTGAATTACTACCTGAAATCAGGCGAATCCAAATCACTGGGCGGAATGCTCGTGAGTTATAACCGA
>JAUNHO010000272.1 GCA_030523905.1 Bergeyella zoohelcum | reverse complement strand
TATCAAGTAGCAAATTTAAGAAATTAAATAATATTATCGGTAATGATTTATAGCATATTTGTTCTAAAAAAATGAAAATACGCTTCACAGCCCTTTGTAAATTATATTTTCGCTGATGTATTTCAATAATTTTCGGTATGATAGATTGTTTTTCAATAAAAATTTTTATTTTTGCAATCTATAAAATTAAAATAAGATTATAATATAATGAAGGTCACAGCACAAAATCACGACGAGGTAAGTGCATTACTTACGGTTACCATAGACAGAGCAGACTATAAAGACAGCGTAGAAAAGCAACTGCACAACTATGCAAAGAACGCACAAATCCCAGGTTTCAGAAAGGGGAAAGTGCCAATGAGTATGGTGAGAAGACAATTTGAAGCACCTGCTTCTTATGATGAAATCAATAAAGTGGTTTCCGAAGGTATCAACAACTATATCGCTGAGAATAAACTAAGATTGGTAGGGCAGCCTGTACCTGTTCCAGTAGAGAGTTTGGACTACAAAGCAGAGCAACTTACCGTAACTTTTGAGGTAGGATATGAGCCTGATTTCCAAATAGACCTTTCTAAATATGAAGCACCTCACTATAAAATAGAGGCTTCTGATAAGGAAATCAACCAAAGTGTAGAAAATATGCAAAAAAGATTTGCAGAAAGAGAAGCACAGGAAAAATCTACCAAAGATTCTTTCATCGCTCTACAAGTTTCGCAAGTAGTGGAAGAAAATGCAGAGGGTGAGCATAACCACCAGCCAAAATTCGTTACCATTAGCAAAGAAAATAAGGAAGCGTTTGATTTGGTAAAAAAACTTAAAAAAGAAGAAAGTCTAAAAGTAGCTAAAAAAGATTTAGCAGACAGCGAAGAACTAGCAAAACAACTCGGTTTCGGTAAAGAAGAAGTAGAAAATCTACATCACGATGAACTTGAAGTAAAAGTACAAGACATCTACAAACTGAACCAGCACGAACTAAACCAAGAGTTGTTTGATAAAGTCTATGGAGAGGGGAACATCAAATCAGAAGAAGAGCTAAGAAATAGAGTGAAAACTGAACTTGATGAGTACTTCCAGCAAAATGCAGATATTCATTTCGTGAATAAAATTTTGGAACAAGTGAACGAAAAAGAAGAAGTGAAACTTCCTGAAACTTTCCTTGTAAAATGGTTATTGTTCAGCAACCCGAATATCCAAACGGAAGAACAAGCAAAAGAAATCTTGGAGGCAGAAAGAAACCAAATAAAATATCAAATCATTGAAGGTAAACTAATGAATGATAATGATATTCAACTGGATTACGCTGATGTTTTGGCACAAGCAGAGCAACTTGTAAGAAACCAATTGGCAATCTACGGTATCCACCATCTTTCTGACGAAGAAATCAAAAACTATGCAGTAGAAATGCTGAAAAACCAAGAACAAGTAAGACAAATTTCATCTGAAGTGGCTATGGGCAAACTAAAAGATGCAATCTTGGAGAAAGCTTCTAAAAAAGAGACTAAAATCTCTCACGATAAATTCCTTGAAGAATTGAAAAAATAAAATTGTTTTCATAATAATAAGGTTGTTAATAACACTCGGTAAATCCATATTTACTGGGTGTTATTTTTTATGAAATGAAAAAATAATTTTGCTGGTATTGATAAAAATGATTAATTTTATCCAAATTAAAAATTCCACATTATGAAAAACATTCTTTTACCAGTAGATTTCTCTGATTCCACCGATATACTCCTCAGCGGAGCCATCAAATTTGCAAAAGAAATCAACGGAAAAATCACTCTTATTCATATCTCACCATCGGATATAGGTTTTGCCATCGGTGATACGGGGTTTCAGTATATCCCAGAAGTAGAGCAAAACGAGATGAAAGAAGAAGAGAAATTATTAATTGATTTACAAGAAAAAGTAGTAGCACAAGGTGTAAAATCCGAGTATATTTTGAAACTGGGTATCGCAAAAGATATTA
>JAUNHO010000271.1 GCA_030523905.1 Bergeyella zoohelcum | reverse complement strand
TATTTCTAGAACCACAACAGACACCAATGTTCTTGTTTTTGAATTTCCATTCCATCTTTCCTAAAAATCTCTGTTATCATCCACTCATAGCCATTAGACGAAACTTTGAACACAGTTACAGTAAAGGCTAAGTTTTGTTTGTTTTATATCCTCTTTTCTTATAACTTGTAGTATTCTTTCTCTTTCCGCTTGGTTGCTGGTTGTTTTTTCACATAATTGAACATATCTTGGGCAAATGCGAAATTTGCCAATAAAATCCCTATAATAATGGCGATTTTTTCATTATTCACATTATTTTTAATGCCAAATAAAGAATTTTCTACACAAAGCTACAAAATTATTTTAAAAAGGTTTTATACAATGGAAAAACCGCCTTTTTATAGCGGTTTTTTAAAATGTTATTTCTTCTTCTAAATTCCTATATAGCGAATTGGGTTGGCACTGCCTTTGGGATAAAAAGTTTTTGGAATACGCTTATTCAAGTATAAAGATTGTATTTCGTTAGGAGCTTCTCTACCGATGAACCCTTTTCGTTTATTTGTCCCCTCATTAAATTCTGTATCAGAGCCTATTAATTCTGGAAAATGATTTTTTCTTGCCAATTTCCATTCATCTGCAATGAAAACACCTACCACAAGCCCTCTTTCTACCGCTAAAACATAATCGGCTTGCTTGGCTTTTTGTTCGTTTATTTTCCAAGAAAAACGCACTGCATCATAAACCTCTCTCTGTCCTACACTTCGGTTAATGTTGATTAACAAAAGCTTATGAGGTAAGTTTTCTATATCCAATTCTTCGGCTGCATATTTTTTCAAAATAGCGTCTATGCTCATCATTCCGAAATCGTTACCACGATGCCCTTTTACTAAATTGGTCAGTTCTCCATTTTCACCATAAGCGTCAATTAAAGCACTTTCTACTTCAAAGGCTGTTTTTTCGTCCATTCCGTGACGATGAATAATGCACAATACTTCATTGCCTGATTTTTGGATTTCACGAATGGTAGCAATTTTCAAACTTACTTCATCATCTTCTCCTTCCTCATCTTTTGATATTAATTTTTCTGCTTCATAAAGGTGAGAAAATATGCGGTTGCCTTTCCCTTTTCCTACATAAAAAGTTTTGTTGGTGCGTGGGTCTATAAGTCTATATACATAGACCTCTAACTCTCTACTTACTTCGTGGGTAATTTCTTTGTTTGCCATTTTTATTTTGTTTTAAAAATTATTAATTAAATAAAACTAATGTTAAAATCCATATAATAAATAAAATGATAGGTATACTTACTTGCCAAGTTTTAAAGAAAACAGAAATTTTCTTTGGTTTTGTAGCCTTTGCATTTTCTATTAATGTGGAAATTTCTTGTAATTTTAGCTTTTCTTTTTCCTCTTCTTCTCCATCGGTTAGCATTATTTCTGATATTTTTCGCTTCACTTCTTCAATGCGTTCATCGGAAGAGAAATAAACATCGGAAGGAACTAACTCTGGCAACGGATTGGCATTCATCAGTTCAAATAATTTAGCCTTTTCTTTTTGGTTAAAATCTTTTAGACAAGTTATAACTCCTGTTAAATATTTTTTTTCAGATTCTTCTATTTTGCCGTCAGCTTTTGCCATATGAAGCATTAAGACAATCTCATTTCTTCGATCTATTTTATCTAAATATCTCTTGGTAGAAAACGCCTTATTTAGCCATTCTTTATATTTGTCTGTAAAAGTTTCTTTCTGTTCTAATATTTGTACAGGATTAGAATGAAAGACTATTTTCTTCTGATTATCAATGCCTAAAATAGAGACTTTGTGCTGTGTAGCAGAAAGAATATGAGTATATGTAAATACCACACACGGAATACTTTCATAATAAATTTCTTCTTGCAAAAGTTTAGGGTAAGTATTCTTATCAACACCTATACGAGACAACATTTTACCTGAATAAAGTTCGCTATATTCATCATATTTTTGGAAATTTTTATCATTAAAAACTTGATAAATCATTTCC
>JAUNHO010000007.1 GCA_030523905.1 Bergeyella zoohelcum | reverse complement strand
GAAAGCCGATAGGATTTTTCCTCCGCCTCCTGAAAGCGTTGATACACAAATTCTATCTGAACGCTCCTATCCATTGCCGTTATTATGGGAATCAAAAATTCACGAGACGAGGGGATTTCTTCTAATAAAATCCGCTCACGCATTGATTTCCATTCTTGGAGTAAATTACTGATAGTGAAGCTATTCATTAACCAATTTATAAATGAATTTCCCTTAAATTCTTCTTTGTTTTTGATAAAATACGCATTGCGTTCGCATTTAATTTCAATCCCAAAAATAATAAGAATATCGTCTTTATCGCGGTGAAAAGTGCGTTCGTTAAGTGGTGTTTTTTGGTCATTAACTTCGCTTTTCAGCCATTTTTCTTGTAGGTGTTTAAGGCTAATTCCATCATTCTGAGCAATGGTATCGATGAGCCATACACGCCTTTTCAAAACATCTCGTTTCATATTTTTTAATAATAAGCCTACTCATTTTAATTGCCAAGTCCAAAGATAATATTTTTTATTTGACAGTCTATTATTTTCAATTCAAATATGCGAAGATTTACACATTTTATCTTTTTAAGCAAAAGTATGTTTTATGAAAATTTCATTGATTAAATACAAGTTTGGCTTAATTAAAATCAAATTTATTTGCTATATTTAGTTTTAATTCTTACTTTTGTCCAATAACGAAAAACAATTACACAATGGCAAATTCGCAATATTTTATAGACTTGGAAGACAAGCACGGAGCTCACAACTACCACCCACTGCCAGTGGTTTTAGACAAAGGCGAGGGCGTGTATGTTTGGGATGTGGAAGGAAAACAATATTATGATTTTCTTTCGGCTTATTCAGCGGTTAATCAAGGGCATTCTCACCCAAAAATCGTGGAGGCTTTGGTGGAACAAGCCAAAGTTTTATCGCTTACTTCTAGAGCGTTTTACAACTCTAAATTAGGACTTTACGAAGAAAAAATCACCAAACTTTTTGGTTTTGATAAAGTTCTCCCAATGAACTCTGGGGCAGAAGCCGTAGAAACAGCCGTGAAACTCGCTAGAAAATGGGCGTACGAAGTAAAAGGCGTGAAGGGAAATAACGCAAAAATCATCGTTTGCGAAAATAATTTCCACGGAAGAACCACCACTATTGTTTCTTTCTCAAACGACCCTGATGCACATAATAATTACGGACCTTTTACACCTGGTTTTGTGCGTATTCCGTATGATGATATTGATGCTTTGAAGAAAATTTTGGAAGAAGAAAGCGAAAATATAGCAGCCTTTTTAGTGGAACCTATTCAGGGTGAGGCAGGGGTTTATGTACCATCGGAAGGCTTTCTAAAACAGGCTTCGGAGCTTTGTAAAAAGCACAATGTATTGTTCATTGCAGATGAGGTACAGACAGGGATTGCCAGAACGGGAAGGCTCATCGCTTGTCATCACGAAGATGTTCAGCCAGATATTTTGATTTTAGGGAAAGCCCTTTCAGGCGGTATGTATCCTGTATCGGCAGTTTTGGCAAATGATGTTATTATGAAGGTCATTCACCCTGGTCAGCACGGCTCTACTTTTGGTGGAAATCCGCTAGCGTGTGCGGTGGCTATTGCGGCTCTTGATGTGGTAGAAGAAGAAAAACTTTCGGAAAGAGCGGAACGATTGGGGAAAATTTTCCGTGCAGAAATTTCCAAATTGGTAGAGGAAACGGATTTGATTTATCAAGTTCGAGGAAAAGGTTTGCTAAATGCAATTCTCATCAACGATACGCAAGATTCACCTACCGCGTGGAATCTTTGCTTGGCACTGAAAGAAGCAGGACTATTGGCAAAACCTACTCACGGTAATATCATTCGTCTTGCTCCACCATTGGTCATCACGGAGGAACAATTGATGGAATGCGTAAATATCATCAGAGAAGTGGTACTGAATTTTAAGAAGTAAAATAAAAAGGCTTGGATTATATAATCTAAGCCTTTTTTGTTTTACCTATCCTCACGCGAGTAGTCATCTTCTATTCTTATAATATCATCTTCTCCGAAGTAAGTTCCTGTTTGTACTTCCACAAAAACAAGCAGTTCATCTGTTCTATTTTCTATTCTGTGCTTTGCACCAAGTGGGATAAAGATACTTTCTCCGTATTTCACTGTATGCTCCACGCCGTCTAGAACTACTACTGCCTCTCCTTGTACAATAGTCCAAAATTCTTGCCTATGGTGGTGGTATTGGTAGGATAGTCTATGCCCTGCATTCACTTCTATTCTTTTCAATTTGTAGTGACTTTCATCTTCCAATACATAATATTTTCCCCAAGGTCTTTCTCCTATTTCTATCATTGTTTTATCAAAATTTTGGCAAAATTAATTATTTTTTTTCAAAATCAATAACTAAATTTGCAGATTAAAATCTTTACTATATGAATAAAGTAAGAGTTCGTTTTGCTCCGAGTCCCACTGGGGCATTGCATTTAGGTGGGGTCAGAACTGCCCTTTATGACTATCTTTATGCCAAGAAAAATGGCGGAGATTTCATCTTGAGAATAGAGGATACTGATACCACTAGGTATGTGGAAGGTGCCGAAGATTATATAATGGAGGCTTTGGAATGGTGCGGTATAATCCCTGATGAAAGCCCAAAACACGGCGGGAAATTCGCCCCATATAGACAGAGCGAACGCCGACATATTTACGACAAATACACAGAGCAAATCCTGAAAACAGACTATGCCTATATAGCGTTTGATACGGCGGAAGAACTAGACAAAATCCGTAAAGAATACGAAGAAAAAGGAGAAGTTTTTGCCTATAATTATCAAACGAGAAAACAGCTGAGAAATAGCCTTACGCTTTCGCAAGATGAAGTTAATCAGTTAATTACAGATGGAGTACCGTATGTAGTAAGGTTCAAAATGCCTGTGGATAGAACGCTCAATCTACAAGATATTATCCGTGGGAATTTCTCTGTAAATACCAATACTTTGGACGATAAAGTTTTGGTGAAAAATGATGGAATGCCTACTTATCATTTTGCTAATATCATCGATGACCACGAGATGGAAATCACCACCGTTATCCGTGGGGAAGAGTGGTTGCCGTCTATGGGGCTACATATTTTGCTGTACGAAGCAATGGGCTGGGAGGCACCAGAATTTGCCCATCTTTCGCTAATTTTGAAACCAGAAGGCAAGGGGAAATTAAGCAAAAGAGATGGCGATAAATTTGGATTTCCTGTATTTCCGCTCAATTTTACAGACCCACAAACAGGGGCTATTTCCAAAGGATATAGAGAGGAAGGCTATTTGCCAGAGGCTTTTGTGAATTTCTTGGCATTGCTCGGCTGGTCTCCTGCTGATGATAAGGAGATTTTGAGCCTTGATGAAATGATTGCCGAGTTTGATTTGTATAAAGTCCATAAAGCAGGGGCAAGATTCAGTAAAGAAAAGGCAGAATGGTTCAATCATCAGTATCTGCAAAAACTCTCGAATGAGACTATACTTTCAAGTTTGAAAGCATTTGATGAGGTTGAAAAAGCGGAACTTTTAGAGGGTAATTTATTGAAAATCATTGCTTTGATGAAAGAAAGAGCCACTTTTGTAAAAGATATAGTGGAAAATGGAAAATTCTTTTTTGAAGCTCCTGTTTCCTATGATGAAAAAGCCGTGAAAAAGGCTTGGGGAGAAAATACGGCGGAGTTATTATCAGAGTTGGCAAATTCTTTTGCTGAAACCGATTTTACTGCCGATGTTTTGAAGAAAAAAATACACGATTTTGCAGAAGGAAAATCCCTAGGTATGGGCAAAGTAATGATGCCTTTGAGACTAGCTTTGGTAGGTGAATTGAAAGGCCCTGATGTGCCAGATATTTTGGAAATTTTAGGTAAAGAGGAAAGCATTAATAGAATTAAAAATGCAAGTGAAAAATTAGGATAATTAAGATGATGGGAATAAAAAATTGACCGATTTTTATAAAAAATAAGATAAAAATATTAGGGTTTCAATAAAATTTCCTATTTTTGAAAAATTATAACCATAGTCATTACACAATATGGAATATTTAGAATTTGAACTTCCGATAAAAGAACTAATGGAGCAGTACCAAACTTGTTCTTTGGTAGGTGAGGAAAGTGGAGTAGATGTAAAATTGGCGTGTAGCCAAATAGAAGATAAAATAGTAGAAAAAAAGAAAGAAATCTACGGAAATCTTACGCCTTGGCAGACCGTACAACTATCTAGGCACCCCAATCGTCCTTATACTTTGGATTATATCAATGGTATTGTAGATGAGGGTTCTTTTGTGGAGCTTCACGGCGATAGAGGTTTTGCAGATGACCACGCAATGGTCGGCGGTATCGCAAAAATCAGTGGACAATCGGTAATGTTGATAGGTACTCAAAAGGGAAGAACTACAAAGGAAAGACAGCAAAGGAGATTCGGAATGCCTAACCCTGAGGGATATAGAAAGGCATTGAGACTGATGAAGTTGGCAGAAAAATTTGGTATGCCAATCATCACTTTTGTAGATACGCCAGGGGCTTTTCCAGGTCTTGATGCAGAGGAAAGAGGGCAAGGTGAGGCGATTGCGAGAAATATCTTTGAAATGGCTCTCATCAAAACGCCTATTTTCACTTATGTTATCGGGGAAGGTGCAAGTGGAGGAGCGTTAGGTATAGGCGTGGGCAACAAGGTTTATATGTTGCAATACACTTGGTATTCAGTGATTTCGCCAGAGAGTTGCTCCTCTATTCTTTGGAGAAACTGGAATCATAAGGAAGACGCTGCGAATGCCTTAAAACTAACCCCACAGGATTTGCTAAAAAACAAAATTATAGATGGTATTATAGAAGAGCCACTTGGTGGTGCTCACTATGACCCACAGGTAGTCTATGCTAATGTGAAGAAGTCTATCTTGCAGAATATCAAGGATTTTGCTAAATTTAAAGGAGAGGAATTAGCAGACCATAGACAAGATAAATTTATAGCAATGGGTAAATTCAAAGGATAGGAAAAGCCTTTAATAATAATGTAAAACCTTGAACTTTTTCGGTTCAAGGTTTTTTTATGAAAATTTAGATATTACAGAAAGTGCAAATACAGGCTATTCCGTTATTTACTTCTCGTTTCGCCATAGCCGATGAGACCATCGTAGTTTCTACCAAAAGGGCGATAGTACAAAAACGCCTGATAAAGATTCTCTGTTTGCCAGAAATTCCCATTGATTTCTCCGTAGTTCAGTTGGTTATTTGCATCTCGTGTCGCCAATATATAGTTGTAAAACCCTTGTTTCAGGTAGATTTTCGCTACATATTTTTTCGCCGTCTCGTCGTATTGCATTCGGTTTTCTTCGCTGGGTTGGTAGTCATTAAACATTCCTAAAACATAAATCTCTTTATCTATTTTCTCGGAATCTAAATAGAAATGCACCCAAGAATAATCGGCTTCTGTATCTGCATTTCGTTCTGTCCCAAGGTGGTTTTTTCTGAAATAGTACGCACCATTCACATCAGGCTGATACTGATAATTGAGCGGATATGCCCAAACGGGAAATAAATAGGTGTTATTAATTTCATCAATATTTTCATAATTTGCTACCATATCTACTGGCTGTTCTAGGGTTTTATTGTCAAAATAATAAAATTCATTATTGCCAGAAAACGCCAAACCTAGTTGCTGAAACAATATTTTATTCCCTAGATAAGAGGAAGCCCTTTGCTCGTAAATTCCTTCTTTCCAGTTGTTGTTTTGGATAAGCGAGAGCGTTACGCTATTCATATTCCCAGCCAAATCGGTGCCGCTAGCTAGGGCTTGTACCTCCACACGCTGGTTGAGTGCAGGGTTACGGGCATCGCTGTATCGTGAGACATTTAGTGCTAAATTTGCCCCTTGCTCCACAACGCAAAATCGTTTGGAAAACAATGGTTTAGAGGGGCTATCTTTATAGACAATCAACTCATAATTTCCTGAAATTTTAGGCTGAATTTTCTCATTTGGAAACGCCAATTCGTAATGAGTATAGCGTTGGCGTGTGTTGAAGGAATATTTATAATTGTCTATCAAACCACTGAGCATTCCATTAGCATATTCGGAATAAAACAGCCCATCTTCTTGCCAATTTCTATCATAATGCTTGATGGTATAGCGATAAATGGTGCTAGAATTGGCAAAATCATCAAAACTTAATATCAGTCGCTCGTTGAAACCAATCACAGGGGTTTCGTCATTCGTTTGAGGATTAAACAGCTGAACGCCTCCAATCTGCTGAGCCGAAGCCCAACCGAACGCCATAGCGAACATAAAAACATACTTTTTCATAAGGGCGAAGATATGATTTTTTTCCTAAAACGCCATTATTCAATTTTAATTTTTCGTTTATCAAATATTCATCAATAAGTATCTTTTTCAAAACGAATCGGCAGAAGTTTCTAGACCAATACCTAGCATTTTCCACACCAATGAGCAGAGAATTAAAACGAGACGGCACTCGTTTGCAAATTTCTAAGCAGGAAATTTTATTTAATCCTTTTTATAATAAAAATTTCTCGCAAGGAGAGACAAGGATTTTAATTGCCAATTTGAGATTTTATTTTAAGGATATACAAAGCCACTTCGTTTATTAAAGTAATACGATGGTTTTTGTTTGTAAGTTTATAGGCAATAGAACAGATTGTATTACTTTGCGAAACATTTTATGTTTTGTTTGTCTTAAAAACGAAATACTTTTATAAAAAATCTTTGTGGTCTTTGCGATAAAATTTCTCGCAAGGAGAGACAAGGAATTTAATTACAAATGTGATGTTTTATTTTAAGGAAATACAAAGCCACTTCGTTTATTAAAGTAATACGATGGTTTTTGTTTGTAAGTTTATAGGCAATAGAACAGATTGTATTACTTTGCGAAACATTTTATGTTTTGTTTGTCTTAAAAACGAAATACTTTTATAAAAAATCTTTGTGGTCTTTGCGATAAAATTTCTCGCAAGGAGAGACAAGGAATTTAATTACAAATGTGATGTTTTATTTTAAGGAAATACAAAGCCACTTCGTTTATTAAAGTAATACGATGGTTTTTGTTTGTAAGTTTATAGGCAATAGAACAGATTGTATTACTTTGCGAAACATTTTATGTTTTGTTTGTCTTAAAAACGAAATACTTTTATAAAAAATCTTTGTGGTCTTTGCGATAAAATTTCTCACAAGGGAAGGCAAGGTTACTTTGCTTATTAATGTAATACAAAGACATTAAAATTTGTTGAGGATAATGATTAATTCTAAAATAAATCGGCAGAAGATTTCAATCCGATACTTATCGCTTTCCAAACCGATGAGCATCGCTTTTAATCCGATGCCCACAAGTTTCCAAACCGATGCCCACAAAAAAAAATCCGATGAGCATCGGTTTTTTAGCCTTTCAGCAAAAAGATTCTCTTATAACATACAGAAAAAATAATATCTCTTTACAAAAAGTTTTTTATATCCAATAATTTACTATTTTTGTAATGTTTTATAGGACAATCCTACCGCCTAAAAAGTGTAGGAATCACATTAAAAATCAAAATATTATGCCAATTAAATTTAAAGTAATCCAAAGAAGTCAGCCTGGTGTAGCAGGTGGTGGTAACAAGAAATTCTACGCTTCGCCTAATATGAGCGGAGAGAAAAACCTTACTGACCTTACCACGCAAATTGAGAAAATCTCTACCGTGAGTGGTGCAGACATTCGTGCCGTGCTTTATGCCCTTTCCGATGTTATTAAAACGAATTTGGTGAATGGAGAAATCGTTCGCCTTGGGGATTTGGGAAGTCTTCGCGTAAGTTTCAGCAGCGAAGGAAAAGACAAAGCCGAAGACATTTCTTCCGCAAATATTAAGGACACCAAGGTGATTTTCACCCCAAGTAAAGAGATAAAAGACGCTCTTTCATTGGCAACTTTTGAGAAGATAAAATAAAAATCTTCTTTTCTTAAAAACAAACAAAATCCTTTAAGACAATATATCTTAAAGGATTTTTCAATGAAAATAATAAATTATGAAGTAGAAAAATTAAATACTATATCTGGATTCTCTCTATATCCGCACCAAGGGCTTTCAGCCTTCCATCGATGTTTTCATAGCCTCGGTCTATCTGCTCTATATTATGAATGATGGATTTCCCCTCTGCCGAAAGTGCAGCTATCAGTAGTGCATTTCCTGCCCTGATGTCTGGTGAGGTCATCGTAGTGCCACGGAGCGGAAACTCGTGGTTTAGCCCTACTACCGTTGCCCTATGTGGGTCGCAAAGGATAATCTGTGCCCCCATATCAATGAGTTTATCCACGAAAAACAGACGCGATTCAAACATTTTTTGATGAATTAAAACCGTACCTTTTGCCTGTGTTGCTACGACTAAAACTATGGACAATAAATCTGGCGTGAAGCCTGGCCAAGGGGCATCGGAGACGGTGAGAATAGAACCATCAATGAATTTTTGTATCTTGTATTGCTCCTGTGCTGGGATATAGATGTCATCATTATTTTTTTCTAGCTGAATGCCCAGTTTTCTGAAAGTATCAGGGATAATACCTAGCTGGTTCCACGCTACATTTTTTATCGTGATTTCGGACTTCGTCATAGCGGCAAGTCCTATCCAAGAGCCTATTTCCACCATATCGGGTAGCATCGTATGCTCTGTTCCGTGCAGATGAGACACTCCCTCGATGGTGAGTAGATTAGAGCCAATGCCTGAAATCTGAGCCCCCATTCGGTTGAGCATTTTGCAAAGTTGCTGTAAATAGGGTTCGCAAGCCGCGTTGTAAATTCGGGTTTTTCCTTTCGCCAAAACCGCCGCCATAATAATATTTGCCGTACCTGTAACCGAGGCTTCTTCCAAAAGAATGAATTTCCCTTGAAGTTCCTTGGCTTTTAAGGTATAAAACTGCTCTTCTTCATCAAAATTAAAGGTAGCCCCTAGCTCCACGAAGCCTTGAAAATGGGTGTCCAAGCGTCTTCTTCCTATTTTATCACCGCCTGGGGTAGGCATATACGCCTCGCCAAATCTCGCTAACATAGGTCCGAGAAGCATAATAGAACCGCGAAGTTTTGCCCCGTCTTTCTTAAATTCCTTGGATTTGATGTAGTCTAAATTGATTTGGTCTGCCTTGAAAGTATAGTCTCCGTGTGCGTTTTTGGTGACTTTAACGCCTAAATCTCCTAAAATTTCTATCAAACGATTGACATCGTGAATGTCTGGGATATTTTTTATTCGGACTTCATCGCTGGTGAGAAGCACGGCACAGAGAATTTGCAACGCTTCATTTTTTGCACCCTGTGGCTGTATTTCACCACTTAATCTTTTTCCTCCTCTTATTTGAAACGCTCCGCTCATTATTTTTTTCGGTTTTTATTTTGAAAATTACGATGTCTGTTTTGGTTTTTCTGGTTATTGTTCTTCTGAAATCTTTGGTTTTTGTTATTTCTATTGGTATGATAAATCTTACTTTTTTCCAAAGAATCAATGCCTGTAAGGTCTAGCCTGTCTTCGGATAATTCCTTGAGATGGCGGAAGATAACCTCATCGGTTACATGCTCCTTATTATAAACATTGTAAGATTTCTTCATATTATTGGCAATGACTTCTATCAGAGCGGCCTTTTCCTCGCCTTCCTCCCTTTGAATTGCCAAATCTATCAGTTGTAAAATACTCTTACCATAGAATTTATAATCGCCTTGAAGTTTTGGATACTCCATTGTTTTGGGCTTTTCTGCCATTTCTTCACGCGTAGGAAAAGGGTAGGGGGTATCTACATCAAGGTCATAATCTGCCAAAATGTACAGATGATTCCAAAGTTTGTGTTTGTAGTCTTCTTCATCTCTCAGTTGCGGATTTCTCTGCCCCATAAAATCTACTATGGCGTGGCACATTTCGTTTCGTTCTTCCTTTGTGGGAAGTTCTTTGCAACGCTCCACCAACTGCTGAATGATACGCCCGTATTCTGGCATCAGAAGATTTATTCTATCGGTATTGTATTCCATAAGACTGCAAAGATAAGGAATAATTATAATAATTTTTCATAAAACATTATACTTTTTATAAGGTTTGATTTTTATGGTTTGGTAGAAAGATAAAGGATTTATAAAGGGGGAATAACAAAAAAACGCCCTATATAAGGCGTTTTATGTGGTCACTCCAGGAATCGAACCAGGGACACAAGGATTTTCAGTCCTTTGCTCTACCAACTGAGCTAAGTGACCATTCAAATCTTAACTACTATCAGTTGATTTTTTTAACGATGCAAAGATATATATATTCTACATTCCCTGCAAATTTATTTTACACTTTTTTATGGTTTAATGTTTAATGTATTGATAATCAGTTTTATTATTTTTCATTTTCCTTTTTTAGTTGCTCACTCATTTCTTCCAAAACAGGGGTGATAGTACTTTCAGGAATGTCGCTAATACGGATATACATCAGCCCATCGATGGCATCATTGAAGTTTGGATCTACATTGAAAGCCACTACTTTCGCATTTTGTTTTACATATTTTTTTATCAGTACAGGCATTCTCATACCAGGTTCTAGGTCGTCTATGAGCTTATCTAGCTTGTTGAGATCGGCATCTACTTCATCAAAAAATAGGCTTTTATCACGCTCTTTTAGCCCTACTTTGTATTCATTTTTAGGATGTACATACTGAGCCACCGCCGAATCGTAGTAATGAGAACGCATAAATTCTATCATCAGGGATTTAGAAAAATCGGAGAATTTATTACTAATACTCACGCCACCCATTAGGAATTTATGGTCTGGATTTTTCAAACAAACATAAACAATCCCACGCCAAAGCAGAAATAAAGGCAATGGTTTTTGCTGATATTCTTGTGTGATGTAGGCCCTTCCCATTTCTATGACTTTACGGAAAAACGGCTGTAATTCTTGGTCAAATTCAAAAAGAGAACTTATATAGAACCCCTTGATACCGAAAGATTTCATTACTTTTTTACCCAAAGCCATTCGGTAGGCACCCACTAGTTTTTTCGCTTCCTTATCCCAAAGGAAAAGATGATGATAGTGCTTGTCGTACTCGTCCAAATCAAAAGGGAGATTAGAGCCTTCTCCTACGGCACGGAAAGTGATTTCACGCTGCCTACCGATTTCCCTCATTATAGATGGGATTTCATCATATTCTGCGAAAAACACCTCATAATTATTATTCCTAAATAGCATTTTGTCTTTTTTATAAAGACTTTCAATGTCTTCCAGAATATCCTTTTCAGGGGTTTCATCTATGATGTTTGGCACCACATTTCCTTCTTTTAGAATAGGGAAATTCAGTTTTAGATTTGGTAAATTCATCAGTTCTATTAGAGATTTTCTTTTCTCATAATAGGATTTTAGGATTTGGAGTTTGTTTCGTAGAAAATCGCCCAGTTGCTCTGGTGTTTCCTGCTCGTCTATGACTTTTACAGAGATAGGTTTGCCTATTCTTATACGGATGGGCTTTTCTCTTTTTCGCATCATTTCCGTTGGGAGCATCAGAGTTTGTAAATCTGGGTGAAGTTTTGCCATTTGGTAGAAAATTCTACTATTTTTGGCGTGAAAATACATCGGAAGTACAGGCACTTTCGCTTTTTTTATAAGTTTTAGTGCTGGGATTTCCCATTTTTTATCCTGTATTTCGTTGAACTCATTATTCTTGTTAGAAACCTCTCCCGCAGGGAAAATACCTATACAACCGCCGTTTTGTAGATGTTGCAAAGTCTCTCGCATACCCGTAGAACTGCTACGAATTTCTTTCCTGCCCTCAAACGGATTGACAGGGATTACATAAGGTTTCATAGGTTTTATTTTCTCCAAAAGGAAGTTGCCCATCACCTTGAAATCTGGGCGAATCTCGGATAAGATTTTGGTCATCAAAATGCCGTCTATTGCCCCCAATGGGTGATTGGAAACCAAAATAAAAGGACCAGTTTTTGGGATTTTAGCCAAATCTTCTTCAAAGGCGATGTATTTCAAATTTTGCTCTTGAATAAAAGCGTTGAAGAAATCTTGCCCCTCTTTATCCTTGATTTTATCGTAGAGAGCATTCACTTTATTGAGTTTCGTGAGGCTCATCAATAGCCCTGCTGTAGGATTTTTTAGAAACCCTAATTTGTGAAGTCCTGCGGCGGTTATTAAATCTTCTTTGGAGATAAGTCCCATTGTTAGTTCATTGATTTTTAGTTGGTTATCATTTGTATGGTTTGCTTAGAAATCTGCTCTAAAAGCACATTTTTATTTTCATAAAACTTATTGATTTCCGCCATATTTGCATTTCTCACGGTGAATAGCGACACACTTTTTGCTATTTCTGTGTTGAAATTATGGTTGAGTTCTTCGTTCAAAGCATCAATATGATGATATTTGTCTTCAAGGCAAAGGGCTAATGAAATCGCTGAGTTTTGCATCAAGGAAATCTTAATTTGATATTTTGCCAAAAGTGAAAAAATAAGACTGAGATGCTCCTCTGCAATGAATGAAAAATCTCGAGTTGCGATATGCATCAGCACCTGATTTTCTTTCAAAATATAACTTTCCGTCTGCTGATTTTCCTCCGAAATCCCCACTTTTGTACCAAGTTTTTCAGGCTCTATGAAAGATTTCACAAAGAACGGAATGTGCTTTTGTTTCAGTGGTTGAAGTGTTTTGGGGTGTATTACCGAAGCTCCATAATACGCCATCTCTATCGCTTCCTCATAGGAAATATTAGCAAGTAGTTCTACATTTTCAAATTTTCGTGGGTCGCCAGTCATTACGCCAGGTACATCTTTCCAAATCGTCATTGCAGAGGCATCAAGGCAATAGGCAAAAATAGCCGCCGAATAATCTGAGCCTTCTCTACCGAGGGTAACGGTGAAATTATTCTCGTCCGAGCCTATAAACCCCTGAGTTACATAGCTTTGAGACTTATTGAGTTTATTGATGTTTTGTTCGGTTTCAGCCCAATCTACGATGCCCTCGCGGTAGTTACTACTTGTTTTTATAAAATCTCTAGAATCCAGCCATTGGTTACTAAACCCTTTCTCATTAAGGTATTCACTTAGGATTTTAGAAGAAATCATCTCGCCACAGCTTACGACTTGGTCATAAACAAAATTGTAATTAGGGGATTTATTTCTTCTTAAAAATGAAATAATATCATCAAAAAACAGAGAAATCTCATCAAAAACGGAGTGGTTTTCAGGGAAAAGCCCATTGGCAATCTCTATATGATTATCTTTTATTTTTTGTATTTCTGCCTGATGATTATTTTTTTCAAAATAAAGTTTTACTACATTTTCCAGAGCATTAGTGGTCTTGCCCATTGCAGAAACCACGAGCAAACAATTCTCAAATCCTTGAGATTCTAATACTTTCCCTACATTCATCACGCTTTCCGCATCTTTTACCGATGCTCCTCCGAACTTAAAAACTTTCATTTTCTATCCAATTATAATAGTAAAATCCTAAATAATCTTCAAAGGTATTAAATAATGATGATATAAAAAAGATAATTTTGTAATTATTGCGAGTATCTTTTTTTTTGAGTGAGAAAAAAAGACATAAAAAAAACTCCGTATTTTTGTAATACGGAGATAGTATTTTAGTGATTATCTATAAAAGCACCAAAATAGGCTGCTCCTTCAAGGCTAGAATTTTCGCTTCTTAGGATATAGATAGAGGTGTCTTTTAGGAGATTTTCCATCTGGTCAGAGATAAGGAAGTTCTTGTAAAACAGCTTTTTATCTATAAGGTCAAATAGCAGGTCTGTGATTTCCCCCGTGATGATGAGACCGCCAGTGGCTTTCAGTTTGAGTACCAAATTATTGGCCTCTCTTGCCAAAAATTCTAGAAACATTTCTACCGTAAGATTCACCAATCTAGATGATTTTTCTTTCGCTACGGAGCAGATTACAGAAACGAAATCTTCTTTTTGCAGTCTTTCCGTAAGCCAAGGTTGTTCTTCGTGCCTACCAACATCGCGTAGGAAACGATAAATATTATGCAGACCTTCCTTGCTCAGGGCTTTTTCCCAAGTTACAATGCCATAGATTTTATTAAGGAACTGATAAAAATCTACTTCAAAATCATTTCTTGGGGAAAATTCTGTATGCCCACCTTCTGATGAAAATGGGTGAAGTGCCTTACCATCGTGGAATAAACCTGCTTCTCCCAAGCCGTTTCCTGGGGCTAGAATTGCCACATTGCCACCTATTTCTGTTTCAGCCTTGTGGATAATTTCCAGAGTGTCTTCTTTGGAATCTGCCAAGCTATATGCTGTGGCTTTTAGGTCATTAATGAGTGAAATTTTATCAAAACCTATCTCCGTTTGGAGTTTTTTCGTATCAATACTCCAAGGTAAATTAGGCGTTTCGCATTTATCTAGCATCACAGGACCAGGTGCGGAGATGGACAAAATTTTCACACCCGAAATCTGATGTTCAGAAATGAATAATTGTATCAATTCAGATAAAGAATTGAACTCAAAAGTAGGATAAACCTTCTCTTTTTCTATTTTCAAATCCCCATTTTTGGTAGAGAAGAGGGCTATTTTGCTATTATCTTTTCGTAAATCTGCCACTATTAGTGTGGTTTCTATCTTAGCTATTTCCCTTTCATTGGGGGAATAGAGCGGAAAATACCTTAATACTTTCATAACACAAATTGTTTGCTCCCAAAATTAGGTAAAAAATATTAAAAAATAAAAAAAACTTTCCGCTATGGTGGGCAGAAAGTTTTTTCTTCGTCATTTGTGTTTATGAAATGTGAAATCTAGTGATTATTTCTTTAGTCTAGAAAGTGAAATATTGTAGGCTACACCTGCACCTAAAATTCCAGCATTGTATTCTTGGCTTCCGATTTTACCATTATCACCTGTGAAGGTTTTTTGGTATTGAATGAAGAAATTCCAATTTTTGTTGTGGTAGCCTATCTCTGGCTTTATGTAAAAACCTCCATTTGGTCTGTCGGTAGTGTAGTTAGACGCTACATCATCTTTACCTACGATGAAGCCATATCCTAAATCTGTACCTAAATAAAAACCAGTTCTATTAGGGTAGAATTTCAATAATGCTGCTACGGGAACTACACCAAAGTCATTATTTTTAATGCCATTATTATCTCTTCCGAAATAGTGAGAATAGCCACTAGCAATACCCAAACCGAAGTTCGGTGTTACTAGGTGCTGATAAGCAATATTCAATCCTAGTGATGCAGAAGCATTTTCCGTAGGAACCGCAATTCCACCATTTACTCCTAGTTTTATTACATCACGCATATTATGGCTTTGTGCATTAGCAAGACCAAGAGCCATTATTCCTAATCCAATTGCTGTTTTTTTGATTGCAATCATAGAATTTTGTTTTAATTAATTGTTTTTGAATAATGTAAAAATCGTGCCAAAGTGGTTTTTGGAATGAAAAAATATCAAAATAAGAAGATGGAAAGGGTAAAATATATTGGAAATCAATATCTTTGTAAGTAAAAAAAATCTGGTGAAATTATATGTAGTAAGCGGATTGGGGGCAGATTTTAAGGTTTTGGAGAAAATCA
>JAUNHO010000270.1 GCA_030523905.1 Bergeyella zoohelcum | reverse complement strand
TAATGGAAGGTATGAAAATAAGAGACCGAGAAAAACATATAGCAGAGCTGGAAGCACTTACAAAAAAAGATGATGAAAAAGAAACAAAAATTGACGAAAAAAATGTATCTTTGCCAGAAACTCCAGCGGAAACAAATCCTTCTACCGAAAACAAATCAGCAGAAGAAAAAGGGATTAAGGTTTATTTGCGGACTTTGGGGCAACAGCTGAGAGATTTCTTTAACGAAAAGGAAGACCATTATTAAAAAACAATATAAAATACAGAAAACAATAATAAAAAATGCAAAATAATAACGAGGCGGGCTTTACATTTGATATGAAAAAAGGAGAATCATCTATCATCAAGGTAATTGGTGTAGGTGGTGCGGGGAATAATGCCCTAAAATATATGTACGAAAAGGGAATCTATGGGGTGGATTTTGTTATCTGTAATACTGATGCTCAGGCGTTAGACAATAACCCTGTGGAGCATAAAATCCAGCTAGGAGTCTCTACTACCGAGGGGCTTGGTGCTGGTGCAGACCCAGAGGTAGGCGAAAAATCTGCCATAGAGAGTATGGAAGACATCAAATCTGCTTTTGGGCAAAATACTAAAATGGTTTTCATTACCGCTGGTATGGGCGGTGGTACGGGTACTGGGGCTGCCCCTGTGGTGGCAAAAGTAGCCAAAGAAATGGGGATTCTCACCGTAGCGATTGTAACCGTTCCTTTTACTTTTGAGGGAAAGAGAAGACTAGATCAAGCAGAAAATGGTCTGGCGAAACTTCGTGAAAATGTAGATTCTCTCATCGTTATTAATAATGATAAATTACGCCAGCAGTACGGCAACCTTAGTTTTAGCCAAGCCTTTGCAAAGGCAGATGAGGTGCTTACCAATGCGGCTAAGGGTATGGCAGAGGTCATTACCGCTCCGTTTGCTGTGAATATAGATTTCCGCGATGCGAAATCGGTGTTGCAAAATTCTGGTACAGCACTGATGTCTATTGGTGTTGCATCAGGTGAAAACAGAGCCGAGGAAGCTGTGAAAAAGGCTTTGGATTCTCCGTTGTTGAACAATAATAAAATCACAGGTGCAAAAGATGTGCTTCTCCTTATTGTAAGTGGTACTGATGAAAAGGCAGAGGCTACAATGGACGAGATAGGGATTATCAATGATTACATCCAAACAGAATCTGGGGATACAGCCAACATAATTTTTGGTGCAGGTACAGATGCAGAGCTAGGCGATGCGATCAAGGTATTGGTGATTGCCACAGGGTTTTCCAAGGAAGATAAAAAAATCATCACACAGCCAGAGCGTATTACCATTAGCCTAGATGAAAAAACTCCTGCGAGACCAGTATCAGAGTCTCCGTTCAAAACAAGAGCCGAGAGAGGGCTAGAGCCTAAAACCGAAACTTCACCGTTCGTAGGTAGAAAGGTTATTAATTTAGACGATGATATTTCGCTTTCATCAAGTTCTAATGTGGAAAACAGCACCAATACTATTTCCCAGTTTGTAGAGCAAATAGCAGAGACGCAAACCCTATCTTGGGGAGAAGAGGAAGACGATGATTTGCAGTTTCAAACAGAAATAATGCAAGAAGAGGAAAATAATACGAATTTATTTTCTTTCCAAGATGAGGAAGAAAACGACTTTTTCTCTTTTGGTATAGAGCAAAAAACAGAGCCTACCAAAATCTGGGAAGAAGAGCAACCGATAGAGTTTAGTTTTACCATCAATGAGCCAAAGGAAAACGAGCCAATAATCAATGAAGTGGCAGAGCCAGTAGTAGAGGAAAAACCACAGGTACAGCAGGTACAAGAAGTGGTGGAGGTACAAGAAGAATTTACCTTTATCTCTAAAACCACAGGCAGAGAGGGTGTGAATGAGAGAAGAAATAAATTAAAGGAATTCACGGCGAATCGTTATCAGGCTTATGACGAAATCAACGAGTTTGAGAATATTCCAGCCTTTAAGAGAAAGAATATAGTTTTGGAAAATCAGGTGGCTTCCGAGCAAAATATCAATAG
>JAUNHO010000269.1:430-2031 GCA_030523905.1 Bergeyella zoohelcum | reverse complement strand
AGTAATTGCTTAAAGTGGATTAATCGTTGCTTAATGTTAAGCAGTGATAAAGTTAGATAAATCAGTAGTTGCTTAAAGTAAATAATTAATACATAATATAAAGAAATAAGTTTTTAATTACGATATAGATTATTTTTTACTTTAAGTAATGATTTAATGAAAATATTTTTAAGTCAAATTAATGGATTTTTGTCTTTATTAACAAAGAAGAATGATATAAGAAATAAAGAAATTACAAAAGCCGATTTTTTATGGGTTTGAGGCAAAAATGAAGCGATAAATTTCAGAATATCGTATATTTGCCAAATAAGATTTTAATTAAAATTGTTATTGTTTAAACAAAATTTATGAGTCAGAACAACGCAGTTCAATATACAGAAGATAACATCAAAACCCTTGAACCTCGTGAGCATGTGAGGCTTCGCCCAGGTATGTACATTGGGAAATTGGGCGATGGTTCTTCTGCCGATGATGGGATTTATATCCTTCTGAAAGAGGTGGTAGATAACTCCATAGACGAGTTCCGTATGAAGAGTGGAAAGAAGATAGAGGTGAAAATAAAGGACGGAAAAGTAGTGGTGCGAGACTATGGGCGTGGCATTCCGCTGGGGCGTATTGTAGATGTGGTTTCCAAGATGAATACTGGTGGGAAATATGATGACGGAGCCTTCAAAAAATCCATTGGTCTGAATGGTGTGGGTACTAAGGCGGTCAACTTTTTGTCTAAATATTTTCAGGTAAAATCTGTGCGTGAGGGAAAGATGCGAAGAGCAGAATTTGCCGAGGGGAAATTACTCCAACTATTTGAAGAAGAGGATACTACGGAGAGAAACGGCACGGAGATTACCTTTATCCCAGATGAAACTATTTTCGTAAATTATAAGTTCCGCACCGAGTATGTGGAGCGAATGCTTCGCAATTATACTTACCTCAATTTAGGACTAAAAATCTACTATAACGGCGAGGTTTTTGAGTCTCAAAACGGCTTGAAAGACCTTTTGGAGGAGGAGATTGATGGCGAGATTGTTTATCCAATTATCCATATCAAAGATGAAGATTTGGAAATTGCCATTACTCACTCTGATAAATCCCAATCTGAAACTTATTTTTCCTTTGTTAATGGGCAATATACCTCGCAGGGAGGGACGCACCTTAATGCCTTTAAGGAGGCTTATGTGAAGACCATTCGTGAGTTTTTTAATAAACAATTTGACGCTTCCGATATTCGTAAAGCGATTATTGGGGCGGTTTATATCAATGTAGGCAATCCTGTTTTTGAGTCGCAAACCAAGACCAAACTCGGCTCTACAACGATGGGGCAGGATAAAGATGGTAACGAATTGGAAACCATTAAAACATTCGTTATCAATAGTTTGAAGAGTAAATTAGACAATTATCTTCATAAAAATCCTGAAACGGCGGAAGCTATTCATAAAAAAATATTAGTTTCGGAAAGAGAGCGAAAAGAGCTTTCGGGGATACAAAAACTAGCGAGAGAAAGAGCCAAAAAAGTATCGCTCCATAATAAGAAATTGAGAGATTGTCGTCAGCACTACAACGACCAAAAGGCGGTAAGAAAAGGCGAGACTATGATCTTCATT
>JAUNHO010000269.1:0-420 GCA_030523905.1 Bergeyella zoohelcum | reverse complement strand
AACGACCAAAAGGCAAGTAGAAAGTCAGAATCGCAGATTTTCATCACGGAGGGAGATTCTGCATCGGGTTCCATTACTAAATCTCGCGATGTGGAGACCCAAGCCGTGTTTTCGCTTCGTGGCAAGCCACTCAATTCTTATGGACTTACCAAGCGTGTAGTCTATGAAAATGAGGAATTTAACCTCCTACAAGCCGCTCTTAATATAGAAGATTCTTTGGAAGATTTGAGGTATAATCAGGTCATTATCGCTACCGATGCCGATGTAGATGGTATGCACATTCGTCTCTTGATGATTACTTTTTTCTTGCAATTTTTCCCTGATTTAATCAAAAACGGACATCTTTACATTCTCCAAACGCCGTTGTTTAGGGTCAGAAATAAAAAGGAAACAAGATACTGCTATACCGATGCAGAGCGA
>JAUNHO010000268.1 GCA_030523905.1 Bergeyella zoohelcum | reverse complement strand
TTATTTCTCAATTATCTTATTCCCAAAATTACGATGTCATCTACAAGGCTACTTTCAAGCCAGACAAAACAGATAAAACTTACACCGAAGAAGACCAGTTTATGCTCAGTATTAGGGGCAATCAGTCGCTTTATTATAGTGTGAGTTATCTTATGATGATGGCAAACCAAGCGGAAGCCAAAAAGAAAAATATAGACATCAATAAAATCTCTTCAAACTATTTCATTGATAAAAAAAGTGACAAACTTCTCCACCGCCAAGTTGTAGGAAGGCAACTGATGGAATACGAAGACAATGCCCTCCCAAAATGGAAAATCAGTAATGAATACAAAGTGATAGACTCTATGAAGTGTAAAAAAGCCAGTACGCACTTCCGTGGTAGAGATTATATTGCGTGGTTTTCAGAGGAAATTGCCATTCCAGAAGGTCCATATAAATTCAAAAATGCTCCTGGTCTCATCGTAGCCATAGAATCAAAAGATGGAGATTATCAGTATCAACTTGTTTCCCTGAAAAAAAGCGAAAACCCTATCCCACCAATCCCAAATGGTGTTTTACTGAAAGATAGAAAACAATACATAGACCAGCTGAAAAAACTTGCAGAAAACCCTAGCTATGAAATGCAACAGCAAGACCAAGCGAGAAATACTCAACAAAAAGACTATGTACAAGGGAAAGAGGTGAGCCAAGCCGAAAAATACAAGCTCTTCAATGAATTTGTATGGTCTTTTATGAAAAAACACAACAACCCAATAGAGACCGATGATATTTGGATACGATAATACAAAAAAAGCGATTGTAATTACCCTACAATCGCTTTCATTTTTTTACATAGAATGCTTATGCTCTATCGTGATGTGAGAATGCTGGTCTTCTTCATAATCCTTATAAGAAGTACGGAAGCCCAATAATTCCACGCGTATATCCTCTTCTTTCGCACGAATATTAGCAAAATCTTGTATCAGTTCCAATACATCTGTGGTAATATACGAGGTAGAAGTGGCATCTATTATCACTTTGGAATTTGGTTTTATATTCTTCAAAGTTTTCTTTATCGCCGCTTTATTGAGAAACGAAACCTCCTCTGCTAGTTTTATTTTGATTTCATCGGCATCGTCTAATTCTTCACGGCTAAAATAGTACGCTCGTTTCATATTTCCTTGCAAAATATAGAACACAGAAATCGCCATACCAATCCCCACACCTTTCAGTAAATCGGTAGCCACAACGGCAATCACCGTAGCAATAAACGGAATAAATTGATATTTACCCTTATGCCAAAAGTGCATTATCGTAGCGGGTTTTGCGAGTTTGTATCCTACCAAAAGAAGCACCGCCGCCAATGTTGCCAATGGAATTTTATTGAGCAAAACAGGAATTGTAAGCACACAAACCAAAAGCAAAACGCCGTGGATAATCGCCGAAACTTTGGAAGTCGCCCCAGCATTGGCATTCGCCGAAGAACGCACCACTACGGAGGTCATCGGAAGCCCACCAATAAAGGAACTTAGCAGATTTCCTATCCCCTGAGCTCGGAGTTCTAGGTTGGTATCGGTTATTCTTCGTTGCCTGTCCAGCCTATCGGCGGCCTCTATACAAAGAAGCGTTTCTATGGAAGCCACAATGGCAATCGTAGCCCCAGCCACCCAAACTTTGGCATTCAAAAAACCAGCAAAATCTGGCAAGGTGATTAGGTTCTTAAAATCTTCTGCCGACTGCGGAACAGGGAGTTTCACCAAATGCTCGGTATCAATCGCCAATGGACTTTCAGCCGAAATAAACAACTGATTAATAACGATACTCACCGCCACGGCAACCAATGCACCCGGCAACATTTTAAGTTTTTTCAGAGCCGAAACATTGTCCCAAAGCAATAAAATCGCCAGTGAAATCGCCGTAATGATAATCGCCCCAAGATGTACGGAACTCACCAGCATCTCTACATAACGCGTAAGTTCTGGGAAGCTAAAACCATCTCGGAAGAAACTTTCATCGTTTGAAAAATCCGTACCGTAGCCCAGTGCATTCGGGAT
>JAUNHO010000267.1 GCA_030523905.1 Bergeyella zoohelcum | reverse complement strand
TTTCACTACGCATACCCCAGAAGAGGCTGGAAATGAGAAACATAGCCTTGATTTATGCTACGATATGTCTTATTTTTCAGGCTTTTCAAAAGAAGAAGTGAAGAATATTGAGGGCTATCCAGAGCCACATTTGTTTAATCACTCGCTTTGTGCGTTGAAGATGTCTAGAATATCCAATGGCGTGTCTAAACTTCACGGTGATGTGTCTAATGTGATGTGGAATAAATACCCTGGAATCTGCGAAATTACCTCCATTACCAATGCACAGGAATTCAAATACTGGGCAGATGCTCCGCTGTATAAACTTAAAAATGAGGGAGATACAGAGGGCTTCCAGAATAGAAAAAAACACATCAAGAAAAGATTGTTCAAAACCGTAGCAGACCAATGTGGTAAATTGTTTGACCCTAATGTACTTACCATTGTCTGGGCAAGAAGATTCGCGGGGTATAAGAGGGCAGATTTCCTCCTTCACGATAGAGAAAGATTTGCAAAACTACTCAATAACCCTAAATATCCTGTGCAGATTATCTGGGCTGGTAAGCCTTATCCGATGGATTATGCTGCTATTTCTACCTTCAACCATTTGGTGGAAGAAAGCAAAAAATACAAGAATATGGCTGTACTGACAGGCTACGAATTAGGTTTGAGTAAATTGCTAAAACAAGGTTCTGATGTATGGTTGAATAACCCAAGAGTTCCGCGTGAGGCTTCTGGAACATCTGGTATGACAGCAGCGATGAACGGCTCTGTGAATCTCTCTACCGATGACGGCTGGATTCCAGAATTTGCGAAACCAGGCATTAACTCTTTCGTAGTGCCAAAAGCAGATTATGATAATATGACGGTCTATGAACAGGATAACTACGACCTAGAAAAACTCTACGAAATCCTTGAAAATGAAGTAGTTCCTACTTATTATGAAAATCCTGCTAAATGGGTAGAAATTACACAAACGGCTATGGACGATGTGAAAGACCAGTTCAATAGTGATAGAATGGCAGATGAATACTACAAACTGCTTTACAAATAAGAAGTATAAAACCCATAAAAAATCCCTCTATATACGAGGGATTTTTTTATTTTAGTTCTATTGGGTTGTTCTGTTTTTTATTTAGTTCTTGTATACCTTTCACGCTATCAGGATGTGCATAGAAATTATTTCTAGCAAGTTCGTGAATGATATTCTCTTTGAAATTTTCAATAGATTTTCTATATTTCTCTTTTGTAGTTTTAGTATGCAGTTTCAGATATTTTTCTTCAAAAATATTATTTTTTATTGGTTCTCTTGTTTTTAGGGTTATCATATCAAACGAATAATGCCCTTTGGTATCTTCTACTTTTACGATGAGACCTGGTAGTCCGTAGAATTTATAAGGACCATTGTTGATAGGAATATCGGGAGTGAACCACGCTACCCAGTCTCTACCACCGTATTGAGTGGTGGCTTTTTGGCAGGTCAATTCACCTAATTTAATGGTTTCGTTATGAAGTTTCCAGTCAAATTTTACATTTTCATCATAAGAAAGGTAGTTTTTTAGAAATTTATCATAAAAACTTTGTTGTTCGTTATTTTTTATTAGGACATACTTAAAACTAGTATTATTTGATGCACCCATACTCAAAAATCCAGCCATAACATTTTTTTGCATTTCAGCCACTATAGAATCTCTTTTTATAAAATTACTACTGGCAAAATAAGACTTTCCATCTTGTATAATGAGTTTGAAATTTTCGTTTCTCTTATTGGTAGAAGTAGAATCAGAAATATATTCTAAATTATATTCTACTACAATGGTTTCTTTATTGTCTTGTGCAATACCAAAAACACATATAATTCCTAATATAAATGTCAAAAATCGTTTCATATTTTAGTATTATTTGCCACAAAGTAAAATAAAAAAAATGTAATATCAAAATTTTTTAATCATTATTTTAAGTTTTTTTAAGATTTTATATTTTGTTATTTTAGGTTTATTTTATTAATTTTTTAATATAATTGTATTTTTATTAATTATTTTTTAATTTAATGTGTT
>JAUNHO010000266.1:1275-2047 GCA_030523905.1 Bergeyella zoohelcum | reverse complement strand
CACATCGCATTCTTCCATCAAGAATTTATCCTGATTGGCTACTCTGGTTTTTTGATCCAGACCTGCGTGATACGGCAAGGCATTAATACCATTAACCTGCAACAGCTGGGCAAATTCCTCCACTTTTCTACGGCTGAGGCAATAGATAATCCCCGATTTTCCTTTATTTTTATGGATAAATTTTACAATTTCTTTATCTATATTGATTTTTGGGCGAACTTCATAGAAGAGATTAGCCCTATTGAAACTAGACTTGAAAACCTCCGCCTGAGACATCCCCAGAGTTTTCTGTATATCGTCCTGAACCTTTGGCGTTGCAGTCGCCGTAAGAGCAATAATCGGTACTTTGGCAATCTTATCTATAATGAGTTTCAGATTACGATATTCTGGGCGGAAATCGTGTCCCCATTCGGATATACAATGAGCTTCATCTATCGCCACGAACGAAATTTTCACCTCACGAAGAAACTCCAAATACTCTTCCTTTATTAGAGATTCTGGAGCCACATAGAGTAATTTCGTTTTCCCAGCTTTTATATCGCTAAACACTTGGTTCGTCTGTGATTTATTCAGTGAAGAATTGAGAACATGAGCCACACCTTCCTCTGATGATAGCCCATTAACCGCATCTACCTGATTCTTCATAAGGGCAATAAGTGGCGAAACCACAATGGCTGTACCCTCTGAAATGAGTGCAGGTAACTGATAACAAAGCGACTTACCGCCACCAGTAGGCATCAGTACGAACACATCTTTGCCACGGAGCAATGTT
>JAUNHO010000266.1:0-1265 GCA_030523905.1 Bergeyella zoohelcum | reverse complement strand
CTCCTCTTGCTTTCCCTTAAAGGTAGAAAAGCCAAAATATTTTTTGAGTTCCTCGGATAAATTAATGTTTTTTGCTTCCATCTAATTTTGTTTGCTAAATTTGCACTTTAATTTGGTATTCAAAATTAAAACAATTTTCATTATAAGACAATAGATAACAAATATTTTTTTAATTTTTTTTATAAATGAACTCTACAAAGCTAATAAACATAGGCAAACAAGCCCTTCAAATAGAGATAGATGAACTGGTGAATCTAAAAAATAAATTGGATTCTAATTTTGAAAAAGCCATCACTATCATCAATGAAGCCAAAGGAAAACTCATTGTGGTAGGCATAGGGAAATCTGCTCATATTGGGAATAAAATCGTAGCAACGCTCAATTCCACAGGTACGCCATCGCAATTTTTACACGCTGCCGAAGCCATACACGGAGACCTTGGCGTGATACAAAAACAAGATGTGGTGCTGTGTATTTCCAACTCTGGAAACTCGCCAGAGATAGTGAATCTAGTCCCATACTTAAAGGAATATTCCTCTGCTTTGATAGGTATGACGGGCAATCTAAAATCCAAATTAGCAGAGTTTTCTGATGTAGTTTTGGATACTTTCGTAGAAAAAGAGGCTTGCCCCAATAAACTCGCTCCGACTAGCTCTACCACCGTACAAATGGCTTTGGGTGATGCTTTAGCGGTCTGCTTGATGGAGCTGAACCAATTCCGAGATAGAGACTTCGCGAAATTCCACCCTGGGGGAAGTTTGGGAAAAAATCTTACGGCAAAAGTAGAGCAGTTTTTATCCACTCAAAAACCACAAGTCTCTGAAACATCGGGGATTAGGGAGGTTATTATTTCCATTAGTGCATCTTCGCACGGCGTTACTGTGGTTACTGAAAACGAGCAGATTAAGGGTATCATTACCGATGGAGATCTTCGTAGAATGCTGATGAATAACGAAGATGTTTCCGCCATTATTGCCAAAGATATTATGAGCCAAAATCCTAAAACGATAGACAAAAACGCTCTGGCCAAAGAAGCAATGAAACTACTGAAAGACAATAACATAGGGCAACTCATAGTAACCGAAAACGAAAAATATTTCGGCATTATAGACCTTCATAGGCTTTTAGACGAAGGTATCAATTAACCCCTTTCCACAAAAAAATGATTATTTCTTAAAATAAATCATTAAATTTGCGAATTGATTAATATCTTAACATTATTATATTAATGGAGAACACTACTCAAACCAATGTAATGCAAAAAC
>JAUNHO010000265.1 GCA_030523905.1 Bergeyella zoohelcum | reverse complement strand
TTACGCAGGGCATAGAGGGCAACCATTAGACTATGCTTTGTACAATATTACACCTTCTAGTACCGATGGAGTTTGGAGATATATGTACAAAGTAGCCAAAGACCTTAAAGAAATAGAAGAGAAAGGTACAGCATCTGGCGATAAAGTGTATGCAGGTATTGCACAGATTCTCAATGCTTATACTTTAAGTGTTATGACCGATTTATTTGGGGATATACCTTATAGTGAAGCGTTACAAGGTAGCCAAAACATCACTCCGAAATACGATACGCAGGAGTCTATCTATAAGGCACTTATTGCGTCTATTGATAGCGGTATTGCCAATATCAAAACAGGTCAAGGGACTTTGCCAGGTTCAGATGATTTTATTTTCAATGGTAATGTTACTAAATGGGAGCGTTTTGCTAACTCTTTGAAACTGAGATTATACAACCATATGAGTGCAGTAGATGCCAGTGCAGCGGCTACATTCTTGGCAACTTCACCAGCACTTATTGAGGATTCTTCCAATGATGCAAAGGTTCCGTTCCATTCTACGGCTTCTAATTCCAACCCTATCTATCAGTTTGATGCGCTTTCTGGTAGAGCAGACCAAGCGGTGGCAAGTACCATCGTAGATAAAATGAAGTCGCTGAATGACCCAAGATTGTCTCTGTATTTCGCTGGAGTAGCAAATAATGAGGCAGGGCTTCAAGGGCAAATCATAGGGAATACACCTGGTGGAACTGTGGAAGATGCAGGTATGAATTTGTACTCTCGTGTAGGTTCAGCCTATGCTTCGGCTAATTCTCCTGTAACCTTGATAACCGCAGCGGAAGTTAATTTCATCAAAGCGGAAATCTATTACAGAGTAGGGAATACTGCACAAGCCCAAGCAGCTTATGAGGAAGCGATTAAGCAAGATTTCAATGCTTTGGGAGTTAGTTCTTCTTATTCCTCTTATATAGTATCTACCGATGTGGCTTATAATAACACATTGCAGAGAATAATGGAACAAAAATGGATTACAATGTACCAAGCAGCGTATGAATCTTGGGTAGATTGGAGAAGAACAAGCTATCCTGTCCTTACAATTCCTACGGGTGCAAGAACGGGAACATTCATTCCGCGTAGATTGCCTTATCCGCAAGTAGAAATCAATGTAAATTCGGCTTCACTTGCCGCAGGGCCTGGTATCCCAGTATTATTCCAAGGAATGAAAGATAGAATGTGGTGGGATAAAAATTAAGTTTTCCCTCTATATCATATTAAAGTCTATCGTTATGATAGGCTTTTTTTGCATTTAATGAAAAGACTAATTATTGCTTTTATCAGAATTATGCTAAATATCACTTCTATATTTCAAGATAAATTATTAACTTTGTGGAGTCAATTTTTGAATTATTTAACTATAAATATTTACTACAATGAGCTACATTTCTTACATTGAAGCAAGACAAATTTTAGATTCCAGAGGGAATCCTACCGTGGAGGTAGATGTATTCACAGAGAGCGGAGCTATGGGGCGTGCAGCGGTGCCATCTGGGGCTTCTACTGGCGAACACGAAGCGGTAGAACTCCGCGATGGTGGGGCAGATTTCTTGGGTAAAGGCGTATTGAAAGCCGTGGATAATGTCCGAGAAATCATCGCACCAGAACTCGTGGGACTTCCTGTTTTTGAGCAAAACCTAATTGACAAAATTATGGTAGAGCTAGACGGAACCAATAACAAAGGCAAACTTGGGGCAAATGCTATTCTTGGTGTATCTTTGGCTACGGCAAAAGCAGCTGCGGCAGCCCTAAAAATGCCTCTTTACAAATATGTAGGCGGTGTGAATGCCAATACACTCCCTGTTCCGATGATGAATGTCATCAATGGTGGTTCTCACTCGGATGCGCCTATTGCTTTCCAAGAGTTTATGATTATGCCAGTGAAAGCCGAGTCTTTCTCTCACGCTCTTAGAAAAGGAACGGAGATTTTCCATCATCTGAAATCCATCTTAAAAGGTAGAAACCTATCTACGGCGGTAGGTGATGAGGGAGGTTTTGCTCCTACTTTCAACGGAAC
>JAUNHO010000264.1:1349-2060 GCA_030523905.1 Bergeyella zoohelcum | reverse complement strand
TGGTCAATAAAATAGAAATCAATAAAGTTTTGCCAGAAAATAGTTTTAAGTTTTAGAATGGATTTTTTTCATTCTATTATTAAATTCTAAAATGGAGTGGATTTTATAGCAAAATCTTCCGACTTATTTTCCTATATTTGTGCATTAAATTTAGTTTTTTAATTTTTACATATTTATCAATAATGAAACGATTTGCCTTATTATCAATAACTTGCATAGGTCTAATGTTGAGTTGTGAAAAAAAAGACGAACTCAATATTGGTACAAAATCTAACGATACTATAAAGGTCTTTGAAGATGAAGTATCGGCTACGGATTCCACATTGGCATCTACCACCAGTTGCTATATGATGGCCAATATAAAGGATAGCGTATGGTTGCAAATAGATGATAATCTAGGGACTATTGTTGGGAAAATGATAGAAAAAAGAGATAATAAGTTGATAAATGGAGAATTAATGGGTATTTCTATTGATGATACTCTAAAATTGGAATATACATCAACTACTGATAGCCTTGCAACCTCAAAAGAACTATGGTTTTTGAAAAAAGATGGAAAATTATTTCCCGCAACAACCTCAGAACCAAGTAAGTATAAAGCCAAAAATATCAAATTTGATGACTCTGATATTTTCAAACCTATTGATTGTAAGGATTTAATAAATAGATAATATTATAGCAGAAATTTTATCGTTTTCATAATATGAAACT
>JAUNHO010000264.1:0-1339 GCA_030523905.1 Bergeyella zoohelcum | reverse complement strand
TTTACCAGATAAGTTATATTATTCCATAGGCGAAGTAGCCAAGGCTTTTGATGTAAATACTTCATTAGTAAGGTATTGGGAGCAGGAATTTCCTATTTTGAAACCTAAAAAAAATAAAAAAGGAAACCGATACTTCACGCCAGAAGACATCAAAAATCTGAAAATAATTTATCATCTTGTGAAGGAAAAAGGATATACATTAGATGGTGCTCGTGTTGCTCTTACTACCAATGAAAAACTTTCTGAAACTACCGAAATGATTGATAGACTGGAGTTTGTAAAATCAGAATTAGTAAAATTAAAAGATTCACTAGCGGATATTAGTAATGAATAATAAACTTCCCAATTTCATAAGAAGAAAGCAAATAATAGGATTAGCAATATTAGCCTTTTTTATTGTTTTAATAAAATTATTTCATTTTTATTATCAAAATATTAATAAAACAGAATCGCCAAAAGTAGATTTTGTAGCGGTAAATAGTGAAAATATCTCAATTCCGCTTACGGAGTTTAATCCAAATGATTTAGATGAAAAGCAGTGGCAAAATTTAGGCTTTTCCGAAAAACAGGTTAAAACAATTCTCAACTATAAAAATGTAGTCGGTGGAGCGTTTGTCTCAAAGGAGCAACTCAAAAAATGTTACGCCATTTCGGAGGAGAAATTCAAAGAGATAGAACCTTATATTTTACTTCCTGAAACCAATTCGGAGCGTGGAAATAAGCATTATGAAATTCATAAATATGAGAAGAAATCTTTGAATATTTCACAAAAGGTAAATCCTGATTTGCTATCCCTAAATGACTGGATTAAAATAGGTTTTTCCGAAAAACAGGCGAATGCAATTATCAACTATAAAGAGTACTTGGGAGGAAGTTTTATCAGTAAAGAAAAATTCAAAGAATGTTTTGTAATCAGTGAAGAATATTACCAAAAACTGGCTCCCTATCTACTTTTACCAGAGAAAATACCTGAAAATTCCACCCCACAAAAATCATTTACAAAGCAAGAAAAAACAAAAATCGCCTATCAAGATTTTGACCCAAATGAACTGACAGCAGAAGGTTGGCAAAAACTTGGTTTTTCTGAAAAACAGGCCAATGTTATCATTAATTACAAAAATAAATATCTCAAAGGAAACTTCAAATCATTAGAAGATATTGAAAAATGTTTCGTGATTTCAGCGGAGAAATTTGCAGAAATGAAGCCTTTCATTAAAATAAAATCTCACAATCTACCTGCTACCGAAAGTTCTAAAATAGAAAATTCTCATAATGAAAAAGTAGCCGTAGTAAAAACCGATTTTTCTAAAATAGACCTTAATCAAATTACTTATAATCA
>JAUNHO010000263.1 GCA_030523905.1 Bergeyella zoohelcum | reverse complement strand
GGCTGGACAACACAAGATATTAATAATGATAACTCCACTTGGCAGAAAATCAACTCACCTGGGTTGTCCAATTCTGGTAGTCATCTAGCGGCTAATTTCCCAAATAATAAAGCAGGAAGTAACGACTGGCTGTTCTCCAACCCTCTGAAACTAAAAGGAAACCAGCCGTATAGATTGTCATTGTATGTAAGTAAATTCCAAAATCCAGAGGAAAGATTAAAAATATTCCTTGCAAACCAAGCTAATAGTAACGCTACCCTTACTCCGCTGGGTACTGAAATTATTGCAGAAGCAGATTTAGAATATCACAAATATCATTATGAATTTAGTGTTCCTAATGACCAGATTGCATACATTGCATTCCAAAACAAAACACCAAACCCAACAGACCAAACCTACGCAATAGGCATTGATGATGTACATATACAAAATCCTAATGCAAAACCAGAAGTAGATTTCAAAGCAGATAAAGTGATTACCAATACTTTTGATGCAGTGGCTTTCAAAGGAAATGTATTAGCCTCTGCTTCTAACCCTGCTACATACAAATGGAGTTTTACGCCAAATAGCATCAGCTATCTCAATGGCACGGATCAAAACTCTCTAAATCCTGTTGTGAAATTCAACGAAGAAGGTACTTATAGTATCAGTTTGGTCGCTACCAATAGTTCAGGTGAAGTTACATCTACCAAAAATAATTATATAAAGGTACAGAATGTCAATGCAAAAGCTTCATTCTCAAATAGAAATACCACAATATACCAAAAAGAGACTATTGCATTTGCTAATACATCTACTGGTAACCCTCGCCCTTCGGAGTTTTTATGGGAAATTACTCCAAATGATGGAATAGAATTCATATCCGAAACTAATAAAAATAGTGAAAACCCTGTTGTGAAATTCAACAAAGAAGGTGTTTATTCTGTATCTCTGAAGGTTACATCTGGCTTAAATTCAGACACATACACAAGGGATAGTCTTATAACCGTAAATCCTACATATTTACCTGTAAGAGATGTAAAATATGAATTAGACAATGCCACAGGATTAGTAAAATTAAACTGGCAAAAACCTGTTTTAAGCCCTATTTTCTATGAAGACCTTGATGGTGTAAAAAGAGAAGTATATGGCAATAATGCAAATAATGATAGTTTTGCTTGGCATCTAAGTAACACAGGATATAATAATACCAACGCCCTAAGGTCTTGGTCTTGGCAAGTTCAGCCTCTCAATGCAGATGACTGGGCGGTTACTAGCAAAATTCCAGCAGGAGCAGAGCTTTTAAGTTTCCTTGTAAGGCATTCGGAAGCAGAAAGATATGATGTCTATGTAGTTCCTGCTACCGATACAGGCAAAAATCCTAGCCTTGAAGAGCTTAAAAATGGTAATAAAGTCTATACTTTTGAGGCAGAAAGTGCTCAAAAAGATTTTGTAAAAAAAGAAATTGATATAAGAAATTTCACCAATAAGGACTTCCACATCGCTTTCCACCATAGGACTAAAAAAGAAGATAATGGACTTGCTATTATCATAGATAATATAGAGGTAGGTTTCAATAATTCATTGGAACAGCAAAGTATAGGTCAGCAAAATATAGAAAATATAGACTTCGTAGGAATAAATAAAACCGAGATTGTTTCTTCAAAAGAAATTAATAATTCTACCATAAAGAATCTTGCTTCTGATGAAGAAATAGAAGAAAATGGTGTTTTATCTCTACCACGCCTTACTGGTTATCAGGTTGTTAGAAACTCCGAAGTTATTAAAGACATTACAGATGTGGAAAACAAAACCTACACCGATGAGATCAAGAGTAATGGCACCTACACTTACGATGTCTATGCCGTTTATTCTGATGGTGATAAATCTGAAAAAAGAACCGTAACGGTGGAGGTAGTAGCACTTTCTACCGATGAAGTTTCTGCTGATGACAGACTAAAAGTTTATCCGAACCCATCTGACGGAAAATTCACGATAGAAGCGAAGTTTGGCGTTTCTAAACTAGATACACAGGTTTATGATATGTCTGGCAAATTGATATTCAAGAAAGAATACCAAGGCAACAAAG
>JAUNHO010000262.1:408-2071 GCA_030523905.1 Bergeyella zoohelcum | reverse complement strand
TCATTTTTGACACCGAAACTACTGGATTGCCTCGAAATTTTAATGCCCCTTTATCGGATTCTGAGAACTGGCCAAGAATGGTGCAGATTGCTTGGCAATTACACGATGAAGAAGGCAATTTGGTAGAAAATCAAGACTATATCATTAAGCCAGAGGGTTATGATATTCCGTTTAATGTATCCAGAATCCACGGAATTACAACGGAACTAGCTAATGAACAGGGACGAGATTTAGCCGAAGTTTTGGAGGAATTCAATGCTGTGATGGAGAAGGCTAAATTCGGTGTAGGGCAGAATATAGAGTTTGACTATAATATCGTAGGGGCAGAGTTTCATAGGAAGCAGATTACCAATGGGTTACAAGAACTTCCGAAAGCCGATACAATGATTTTCGGGACGGATTTTTGCAAACTCGGTGGTGGGAAAAACGGAAAATACAAGTCGCCAAAATTAGAAGAACTTTACGAGAAACTCTACGGATATAAATTTGATGAAGCCCACAATGCCGCTGCCGATGTGAATGCTACGGCACAGGTCTTTTTTGAAATGCTTCGGATAGGTGTTATCAATGCTTCGGATTTGAAGATTTCAGAGGATATTATACAGAATTTCAGGAACTTAAATCCTAATCCTATCAAGCCTTTTGGGATTGTTATCAGAAGGCAAATTGCTGATTCTAAAAAGAAGAAAAAACAAGATTTTGGTGATGGTTCGGAGGTGGAGTTGGGCAATTATTTCAATTTCCACAATCATAGTATTTACTCGTCTTTACAGGCATCTTCCAGTATTTCAGACCTTATTAAAAGAGCGGTAGATAATAATTTCCCTGCCGTAGGAATGGTGGATTTGGGTAATATGATGGGGGCTTTCAAATTCATTTCTGAAGTTGAGAAAATGAATGGGAATATCAAAAAAGAAAACCAAAAACATATAGATTCTGGGGCAGAAAATACGAAATTAAAAAAAGAACTCATTCCGATTATGGGTTGTGAATTTTACATTTCCGACCGACCAGAGCAGAAGCAATTTACCAAAGATGACCCAGACCGCCGAACCAATGTAGTGCTTTTGGCAAAAAATTTTAATGGCTATAAAAATTTGGCAAAATTGTCCAGTTTAGGCTATATGAATGGGTTTTATTTCGGTGTACCGAGAATTTCTAGGCAGATGATTGCCGAGTATAAAGAGGATGTAATAGCCCTTACATCAGGGACTTATGGTGATATTCCGAATACTATTCTAGAATTTGGAGAGCAAAAAGGAGAGGAACTTTTCAAGTGGTGGAAAGAAACTTTTGGTGAAGATTTTTATGTTCAAATTCAAAATCACGAAATAGATGAAGAGGAATATGTGAATGATATTTTACTGAAATTTGCAGATAAATATGAGGTGAAAATTTTGGCTCAAAATGAGACTTATTATACCGAAAAATCTGATGCCAATGTTCAGGATATTTTATTTTGTATAAAAGATGGCGAAAAACTTTCAACCCCTGTGGGAAAAGGTTTCGGAAGACGGAGAGGACTGCCAAGTACGGAGTTTTATATCAAAAATGAAGACGAACTGAAACATACTTTTAGGAATTATCCTGATGCTTTTGAGGCATATGATGAGTTTTTGGCAAAATTTGAGCCTTATACCTTGAAGAGAGATGTTTTGCTACC
>JAUNHO010000262.1:0-398 GCA_030523905.1 Bergeyella zoohelcum | reverse complement strand
AAGATGGAGGGAAAAGAGGCGAAAATGCGTATCTGCGACATCTGACCTATGAGGGGGCAAAAGCAAGATACGAAGAGCTAACCCCAGAGATTACAGAACGACTTGATTTTGAGCTAGATGTAATCGCTAATACTGGCTATCCAGGTTACTTTTTGATTGTTCAGGATTTCTGTAACGAAGCCCGAAAAATGGATGTTTCTGTAGGGCCAGGGCGTGGTTCGGCGGCTGGTTCGGCGGTGGCGTATTGCATAGGAATTACCAATGTATATCCTATAAAGTATGACCTCCTTTTTGAGCGTTTCCTCAATCCAGAGCGTATTTCAATGCCCGATATTGATATAGATTTTGATGATGAGGGAAGGGATAGAATCATCAAATGGGTAGTGGATAAATACGGA
>JAUNHO010000261.1 GCA_030523905.1 Bergeyella zoohelcum | reverse complement strand
AAAAAACCCAAAATAGTAGCCACATATTTATTCAAAATATGTCTCCGTATCCATTTTAGGATAGGGGATTTAGGCTTTATGTCTTTTATCAATTCTTCTTCCATTTTAGTGAGATTTTTTCAAAGAATTATCTATTACACTTGTGATAAAATCAATTGCTACGCTATTTTGCCTCATATTTGGCACTATAAGATCTGCCTTGTTTTTTGATGGCTCTATAAACTCCTGGTGCATAGGCTTCAAGGTGGTCTGATAACGGTGTAAAACCTCATCTAAATCCCTACCTCTTTCCTGTGTATCACGGCGGATTCTTCTTATCAATCGTTCATCAGAATCGGCGTGAACGAAAACTTTCAAATCAAATTCCTTTAATAATTCAGGATTCGTAAGCACCAAAATCCCCTCTATAATCAGGACTTTCTTTGGCTCTACTCTCACAAAATCACCTGTACGTGAGTGAGTTACAAAACTATAAATAGGCTGTTCTATATGTTGCCCTGCTTTGAGAGCCTTGGTATGCTTTACCAAAAGGTCAAAATCAATAGATTTTGGGTGGTCATAGTTCAGGGCTTCTCTTTCTTGCAATGAAAGATGCTGATTATCGTGATAATAATTATCTTGAGACAATACATTAACTCCCTCAGTATTAAGCTGTTGAAGGATTTTATTAACTACGGTAGTTTTTCCGCTCCCTGTTCCTCCTGCGATTCCTATTACAAGCATTGTTGATTGTTTTTAATTGGCAAATTTAATAATTTATTTTCATTATTTAGCCATCGTAACGGCTGTATAATCGCTTTCATTACCTAATCTGTCTATGTATTTTACAGCAATGGTATTGAGTTTTTTTCCTTGTTTCATCACTTCTATTTTTACAGAAAATATATTTTTTTCCACAATTTCAGTTTCCCAAGTTTCACCATATTTTTTGTATAAAATCCACTTAAAAACATTAGTTTTATCCAAGTTTTTAGGTTTTATTTCTACAAAATCAGCACTGATTTTATTCGTGTCAAATTGAGGTTTTTCTATATTTTCTACCTTAATCCAAGAACTTTTCGGAACAATTGCAGGTTTTTGATAAATATTCCTCAAAGCCATTTGCATTTCATAACTATTGGTAATCCCTGCCATACTATAATGTATCGCTCCCTTACTTTGTGGTACTATCTGTCTAGTCAGTTCTATCTGTTTTACAATTTCGGCGGATTTATTCGGTGCTTTCACTGCTACGGTATTCAGCCCTGCCCAGAGATGCCTTTGCTTATAATTTTCCTCTTGCCACCATCTAAGAAGCGAACTAAAACTCTGTGGTCCACCATCTTTCCAATAAAGTTGAGGTGCAAAATAATCTAGCCAACCTTCATTGAGCCACAATTTAGCATCGGCATACAGAGCGTCATATTGCGAAAGTCCTTTAACATCGGCTGGATAACCCGATTTCCAAATTCCGAAAGGCGAAATCCCGAATTGTACCCAAGATTTCTCCGCTTTTATCTCATCATTAATACGCTTGATGAATTTATTTACATTAGCCCTTCTCCAATCGGCACGGGAGAGCGTTCCACCAGCATTTTTATAGGCATTCCAAGTTCTATCATCTGGAAAATCCTTACCACCGTGATACTCTGCATACGGATAAAAATAATCATCTATATGCACTGCATCTATATCATATCTCTTTACTAAATCATTGATAATCTTGGAAGTATGGTCTTGTGTTTTTTGGTCAGATGGGTCTAGCCAGTACATTCCATTTTTGAGTTTTTGGCTTTGTTCTGGTAGTTTATTAACCATACTTTTAGCAGTGAGTTCTCCCCCAGAAGTATGATGAACTCTATACGGATTGAGCCAAATATGTAGCAAAAGCCCACGCTTATGAGCCTCTTCTATCCAAAATTCCAAAGGGTCATAATACGGATTTGGGGCTTTACCAATCTCACCCGTAAGGAAGTACGACCAAGGCTCCAAGTCGCTTTTATAAAAAGCATCGGCAGAGGGACGCACCTGAAAAACCACCGCATTGAAATGAAGTGATTTCAGTAAATCCAAAATTCTAATGGCTTCCATT
>JAUNHO010000260.1:244-2108 GCA_030523905.1 Bergeyella zoohelcum | reverse complement strand
CCAAATAGACATTAATTCCCAGATATTGCTCTATAAATTCAATGTATTTTTTAGCATTGGTAGGAAGTTCATCATAGCTTCTCACCTTGGTAATGTCTTCGTCCCAGCCTTCTAGTTCCTCATAAATAGGTTCGTATTTATAAAGTTTGGTGGTAGAAGATGTGAAATAATCTATAATTTTCCCGTCTTCGGTTTTGTATTTTGTAACGATTTTCAGAGGTTTTATTCCTGTAAGAACATCTAGTTTTGTGATGACCAAATTATTGATACCATTTATCATACAAGCGTGTTTCAAGGAAACTAAATCTAGCCAACCAGTGCGTCTTGGTCGCCCTGTAGTAGCCCCAAATTCGTGTCCTACTTTGCGGATATGTTCCCCTAAATCGTCATTCAATTCCGATGGAAAAGGCCCGTTCCCTACCCTTGTGGTATAGGCTTTGGACACTCCAATAAGATTTTGCAACGCCGTAGGTGGTACGCCCGCCCCAGCACAAACACCACCAGTAGATGGCGAAGAAGAAGTAACGAACGGATAAGTCCCAAAATCTATATCCAGCATTAGGGCTTGAGCCCCTTCAAATAGGACATTTTTCCCCTCTTTTATCGCTTCATTGAGTTCTATTTCGGTATCTACTATTCTATCTTTTAGTTGTTGCCCTATTTGGATAAATTCTTCATATATCTCCTCTATGTCCATCGTAGGTTTTCCGAAATATTTTTCAAAAAGATTATTCTTTATTTTAAGATTTTTTTCAATCTTTTCTCTCAGTACATCAGGGTTTAGTAAATCTACCATTCGGATACCGATTCTCGCTATTTTATCTTCATAGCAAGGTCCTATCCCTTTTTTGGTAGTGCCTATTTGAGTACCACCCTGCTCCTCTTCTCGGTAGGTATCTAGCATTATATGGTATGGCATAATGACGTGAGCCCTTCTACTGATAAAAATATGGTCTGTTCGGAGTCCTTTACTCTCTATTTGCTCTATTTCCTTGATGAAAGATTTCGGATTTACCACCACTCCATTGGCAATTACGCATTTCCCTTTACACTGCAAAACCCCCGATGGCAAAAGGTGTAGAACGAATTTCTCATCGCCTACATAGACGGTATGCCCAGCGTTGTCCCCACCTTGGAAACGCACTACATAATCAGATTTTGCTGAAAGAACATCGGTAATTTTTCCTTTACCCTCATCTCCATATTGGAGTCCTACAACTACATAAGTTGACATAATAATTTACTTTTTTAGATCGCACAAATTTAATTCTTATCTGAAAATAAAGCAAATTTTTGAACAGAAAAGTAAAAAAATCATCTCAAAAAAAGGAGATGATTTTGAAATAAGGGCTTTATTTTTTATTAAATTTCATCAGGAGAAGACCACCTTTGTAAAGTTCCAAAGTGGTTTCCGTAGCTGTATATTTATCTGCCTCACGGAGCATCGTAAGGAAATTCGCCTCCACAGACTGGTTATCACAAGCCTTTCTGGTAGAGCCTATATTTTTGACCGAAAAATTTCCTGCCGTGGCATCTAAAACCAACTCGCCGAAATAGTTATTACAACCAGAATCTCCTGAAACTCTGTTGGTTTCAATCGTTAAAGTTGGTTGGTTTCCCCTTACCGTATCGGCTAAAACCCAATGAGTTCCCTCCACTGAAACTTGTTTTTTACTCAAAGCGGTAGCCGTGGTGGAACAAGAAACAGCCACCATAGCACCACATATCAATATTGCTAATTTTTTCATTTTGAAAATCGTTTTTAATGATTAGAAATCCAAATTTAACTTTTTTAATTAAGACCTTAATTCTGCACCGAATTCTTTTTCAAAAGTTTTAATGAGTTTGTTCATTACTTCTGAAA
>JAUNHO010000260.1:0-234 GCA_030523905.1 Bergeyella zoohelcum | reverse complement strand
TCGTTTAGAAGTTCAAAACTTAGTGCATAAGATTTCTTATTCTCTGGAAGATTTTTACCCTCATAGACATCAAATAAATTGATGTTTTTCAGATACTTACCTCCATTATTTTTTGCTGCTTTATACAAATCTGCATAGGTGATATTTTTATCAATAAGCAATGCGAGGTCTCTTCTCAGTTTATTAAACTTCGGTATATCTGCAAACTTCAAAGTTTTTCCTTCACGCAGTTTC
>JAUNHO010000259.1 GCA_030523905.1 Bergeyella zoohelcum | reverse complement strand
AATACTTTCAACTTCCGAAATCCTGCGGCTAATGGCAATTTTGACCTTACAGCTTTCAGTATTTCGGCTACGAATGAAAATAATATCTATAAATCTAATTATCAGGATATTAACACTAAAAAGCATTCTTCCTATTTATCTAATATTTCTTTGGCATTCCCAATAACGAAAAAACTAAAATTTGGTATTGGTTATCAGCCTTATAGTTCTAAAACCTATGATATTATTAGCACTTCCACACTTTCGGACGGCACTACAAAAGCGAATCGTTTCAAAGGTGAAGGGACTATTTCTACGGTTCAGGCTGGGGTTTCATACAAGATTTCAAAAGAGTTTTCACTGGGGCTTCGTTCTAATTTTTATTTTGGTAAAATCTTTGATATAGAGGAAGTTAGCTATTCTAATGCAGAACTAATAAGTGGCTATGAATCTAGCAATAAAATAAAAAAATATACCCTTACTACTGGGGCTACTTACCAAAAAACCTTGGAAAATGATAGAAAATTAACCTTTGGTGCTACCTATACCTTTGGAAATATGGGGACTTCAACGGCTAATTATATCAATAGTACCTACTATTATTCGGGGATAGATACGAAGGCGAACCAGTCTATTATAGAGGAACGCACTAGCAATCTCAAAAATATTATTCCGCAGGAGTTTTCTTTTGGTTTAGGTTATGGGAATGAAGGTAAATGGTTCTATTCCACGCAGTTAGATTATAAAAAAGGAGAAGGGATAGAGTATTTGGGACAGCCATTCCAGTACGAAAATTCTTATAAAATCTCCGCAGGGGGCTGGTATTTACCTAATTATAATAACTTTAGAAATTATTTTTCAAGGGTTATTTATAGATTTGGGGCTTATTACGAGAAAGGAAATCTTAGCGTCAGTCCGCTTGGTTCTACCACGAAAACTAATGTCAATCAGTTTGCCGTTACAGGAGGCGTAACCTTGCCTTTTGCCAATGTAAGTGTGAATAGAATCAATAGTGTGGATATAGGTTTTGAGGTAGGAAAAAGAGGAACTTTGCAAAATAATATGATAAGTCAAACATTTTTCAACCTAAAATTAGGGCTTAATTTTGCTGATAAATGGTTCCAAAAACGCCAATATGACTAATAAATGATAAATATCATAAAAATATTATCACGAAAAAATATAGCCTTTCTCTTTGGGAGTGCTATATTTTTTGCATTCGTCTCTTGCGATGAAGAAAATATGTCCATCAATGATAAGAAAAGTAATAATTTCGCTTCGCAAATCATCTATAATGCTGATATTGTAAGGCGAGATTCTGGCTTGGTCAATCTTCGGTTCAAAGCCCCGATATTAGAGGAGTATCAGTATGTAGATTCTCCTTATGTAGAGGCAAAAAAAGGAATTTACCTTGAATATTATGACAAGAAAAAGCCCAAAATTCCTGGGAAAATATGGGCTAATTATGCTAAACTGAATAAATTACGAGATTTCTACACTGCAAAAGGTGATGTGAAAATTCATACCAACGAGGGGCAAAAATTCGCCACACAATCTATCTTTTGGGATAAAAAGAATAAAAAAATGTATACTTCTGATACCGTGTATGTTACCGATAAAGACGGCTCGGTATTAGTAGGTGCGAATGGTATGGTTGCCAAAGATGATTTTTCCGAATATACTTTCTACAACAACTCTGGGGCGTTTCCGTCCAAGGAAATCCCAAATGCAGGAAAATAGAACAACCTTATAGTTGCTCTATTTTGTCCGTAAGTGTATTGATGAAATTTTGTAAAGGCTTCTCTACCATCATTTTAATAAAAGCGTTGAATTTCCCTTCAAATAGCAACTGAACTTCCGTTTGATTATCATTAATGGAATTCATTTTACCTATTAATGCGAAATCCAAATTAGGGTTTCCAGATTTCAAAACTACTCTCTCCGCTGTGGCTTCATCTATTTTTAGGGCTATTTCTGGCATACCTTTTAGGGCGAACTTAAAGCCATTTTCTGTGGTTTCAAATTTTTGTAAGCCCTCTGGCATCAGCTGTTCATAATCTTTTGGGGCATTTAGCATTGCTACCAACTCTGATGAAGATTTATTAACCAAAACTTTTCTTCCTTCTAAATTCATTTTTTTATATTT
>JAUNHO010000258.1 GCA_030523905.1 Bergeyella zoohelcum | reverse complement strand
ACTATGTCGGAGGTGCTTTTCGCTCATATGGGTTAGCATTTTACTATGTCAGAGGTGCTTTTTACTCATAATTTTATGCTTTTCACTTATAATTATTACGAATTTAATAAAAATAGTAAAACGCTTTCAAAATTCGAGACTCTGAAAGCGTTTATTTTATCCCTTAAAACTTCATTCTCACCCCAAGGAAACCTCTAATTCCTTGATTAGGAGCGTACATATAAGCAGGGTCAAAGGTGAGAGCATACGGATTATCGGGCGTTGCCATCACCGAGCCATCGGTATTGTAGGAAACCGCTTTATCAAACGGGTCATTGGCACGAGCAATAAGGAACGGATTGCCTTTATTCGGTGTCCAGTTCAGTAGATTTTTCACGCCACCATAGATTTCAAAATTCTTCAAACCATCATAAACCAACTGAATATTCTGAATACTGAACCACGGCGAACGAGGCAAACGCGGGTCGGTATCATTCAATAAAGGCAGTTTCATAGGCGAATAAAGATTTCCAGTATAATCAATATTAAGATGCAAAGGCTTTATTTTATATGAAATAGACCAAGTTCCAGTGAATTTTTCTGAAAATTCTATCCATTTCGTTACATTATCCTCAGTTTTGGTATTTTCCATTGCTGTCGCACCGATGTTAAAGGTTAAACCATTGGTCAATCTCAAATCGGTATTAAGGGAAATCCCTTTGCTCACGGCGTGTTCTTTGGCATTGTCATAAATGAGCGTATTGCCGATGTATTCTGGCGTGATGCTATTGTTGATATGGGTATAAAACGCCGTAGCATCAAGGTTGAGAACCGCCCCAGATGGGAAAAATATTTTTTTGGTATAATTGATATTCGTGCTGTACGATTTCTCTGGTTTGATGTCCTTCGCAATGATGAGATTTCGCCCACCTGTCATCGCTTCGTGTTCTTCGGTAAAGATATTAGCAACGCGGTAGCCTGTCCCTAGATTGACGCGGAGAATATCGGTATCCGTGAGATTCCACTTGTACGCCAAACGCGGCGTGAAGATATTTCCGTGGAGATTATTGTGGTCATAGCGAAGCCCCAAAAGCAGTTTATGCTGATGAGAAAAACTGATTTCATCTTGAATAAAAACACCTGGCAACCATATTTTTTGCTGGTCTTTCACGGTGATGGGGTCGCCTGTTTCGCTATCCACACCGCCCACAGTAGCATCGTAGTTGGTATATCGTAACGCAGTACCGAAAAGCAAATCGTGATTGCCTATTTTCTTGTCCCAAGTCAGCTGACCGAATGCCACTTTTTGGCTCGCTACATAAGGTCTATCGCCATAGAAACTATTTTGGTGGTGGTCTATGTAGGAGAACATTAGGTACATTTTTTCGGTATTCAAAGGCAGTTGATAATTACCGAAAACCTCCGCTCTATTGGTGTAGATACTTTCGGCATAGAGTTCATCGCCACCGCGGTAAGATTTATCCCAGCGAAGGTCTCCTCCCCAGCGGTCTTCATAAAGATAACGCCCCGCAATACTAAACAAACGATTGTCTTTCCGTTGGAAATTCCATTTTTGAAACACGGAAATTCGGTCTTGCAAAGTCATATCCGTAAAACCATCGTTATTATTATCTACTTTATTTTGATAATTGAAATAATTAACCCCAGTCAGTACATCTATTTTTTTACCTAAACCTAATTTGAAACCTAAATCCAAATTATTCTCAAACCAAGTTGTGGAACTCGTATCCAGTGAAAATTTAGGTGCATTTTTAGGATTTTTAGTAATAATATTAATAAGACCGCCCATCGCCTCACTACCATAAAGCGAGGAGGCAGGGCCTTTCACCACTTCCATTCTCTCAATCAATGCACTTGGTATTCCTGAAAGCCCATAAACAGACCCGAGCGAACTCACCATCGGCATTCCGTCTATCATTACCATTGTATAAGGACCATCAAGCCCATTCACACGAATATCTCCTGTGTTGCAAACTGCACAATTCAGCTGCGGACGCACCCCGTTAATAGTCTGCATTGCATCAAACATACTTGGCGTAGGGTTTTTCTTGAAAAAAGTACCCGAATAAATCTCCACAGGCACAGGGCTATCTGCTTTCATTACGGGTTTCATCGTTCCAGAGATGACTAC
>JAUNHO010000257.1 GCA_030523905.1 Bergeyella zoohelcum | reverse complement strand
AAATCCCAAATGGTAGAACGCAAATTTCTGGTAACTTTACCCAGCAAGAAGCACAAGATTTAGTAAATGTTTTAGGTGCAGGTAAATTACCAGCAGGAGCGAAAATCGTTCAGGCGGAGGTTGTAGGACCATCGCTAGGTGCAGAGTCTGTGAAATCTGGTTTATACTCATTCCTTATCGCATTTGCTATTATTATAGTATATCTCGTTGCTTATTATGGTGGTGCTGGTATCTATGCGGTTATCGCAATGGCTATCAACTTATTTTACCTATTAGGTATTATGGACTCCGTAGATGCTACTCTTACATTGCCAGGTATTGCAGGGATAGTACTTTCAATGGCAATGGCGATAGATGCCAATGTAATTGTCTATGAAAGAACGAAGGAAGAACTTTTCGCAGGAAAAAACATCAAAGAAGCCTACAAAGAAGGGTTCAATTTCTCACTTTCTGCTATTGTAGATGGGAATATCACTTCACTTCTTACCGCTATCGTGCTTTATGTTTTCGGTACTGGGCCTATCAAAGGTTTTGCCGTTACGCTTGGTATTGGTATCGTGATGTCTATGTTCACTTGCGTACTTCTTGCCAGAGTAATGATTTTCAGCAGACTGAATAAAGGTAAAGGACTTTCTGTATGGACGGCTCCTACTAAAAATTTATTCAGAAATACTTGGATTAATTTCATCGGAAAAAGAAAAATCGCTTATACTATTTCGGCTGTTATTACCATCGTAAGCATCGCTTCTATCGTTACAAGTGGATTCAAATATGGTGTGGATTTCAACGGAGGTAGAAGCTATGTCGTAAGGTTTGATAAACCTGTGGTAGCCAACGAAGCCCAAGACAATCTAGAAAAGCAATTCGTAAATAAAGACGGAACGCAAAGTGCCGTAGATGTAAAAACTTTTGGTAATAATACCCAGCTGAAAATCACTACCGATTATAGAGTAAATGAGGAAAGTCTTGAAGCTGACCAAGATGTAGAAGCAAAACTTTATGCAGGGCTAAAACCATATCTTCCTGCAAAAGCTACGGCTCAATCTTTCAAAGATTCTGGCGATGGTGTGGGGATTATCAGTTCCGTAAAAGTAGGACCTACCGTTGCAGATGACATCAAAACTGGCGGACTAATGTCTACCGCTATCTCGCTCATCGGTATCTTCCTTTACATCTTGTTTAGATTCAGAAAATGGCAGTTCTCCATCGGTGCTATTGCGGCACTCGTTCACGATGCTATTGTGGTACTTGGGGCGTATTCATTATTGAAAAATATGATGCCTTTCAATATGGAAATCAACCAAGATTTCATTGCTGCAATCCTTACCGTACTAGGATATTCTATCAACGATACCGTTATCATCTTTGACAGAATCCGTGAATATCTACAAGAGAAAAAAGCCGTTACTTTGGAGGGCTTGTTCAATGATTCTATTTCCAGCACATTGGGTAGAACATTCAACACGGCGTTCCTTACTTTCTTGGTTATCTTAGCGATATTCATCTTCGGTGGTGAGAATCTTCGTGGCTTTATGTTTGCCCTTCTCATTGGGGTGGGCTTTGGTACATATTCCACTTGGTTCATCGCTTCGGCAGTATCCTATGATTTACTAAAAAAGAAAGGACTAAACGACAATAAAGATTCTAAAAAATAGAATATCTAAACCATAAAAATACCTCTTCAGTCTATATTGGAGAGGTATTTTTTTATCTTTTGTTTAACTAAAATTTATTCTTAAATTAAAATAAAAATTCCTAACTTTGGGGAAAATCTTTTTTATGCCAAAATTATTCAATCCAAGAGATATTACTTGGCTTTCTTTCAATGAACGAGTAATGCAAGAGGCAATGGACAAAAGTGTTCCGCTTCCTTTGAGAATAAAATTTCTAGGAATTTTTTCTAATAATTTGGACGAATTTTTCCGTGTGCGTGTTGCAGGACTGAAACGAGCAATGGATTTCAAAGACAAATTCATCAGCAGCTCGTTCTTTCAACCGCCATCAAAAATTTTACAAGAAATCAATGAGATAGTCATCAAACAACAAAAAGATTTCGCTAAAACTTGGGAAAATATTCAAAAGGAAATGGCAGATGAAAATGTTTTCATCAAGACGCACAAAAACCTTAGCAAAGAAC
>JAUNHO010000256.1 GCA_030523905.1 Bergeyella zoohelcum | reverse complement strand
TTTCTATTGCCTCCCATTAAGCCACCCAAACGCAAAATATTTACCTGTGGAAAATAACTTTGCATTAAGTTTTCAACCAATAATATATTGGGATTTAGTTCTTTATCTTCCAGAGAATTTTCAGTAATAATAGCATCATCTTTATCAGGGTAAATACCTATACTACTCATTACGAATATTTGTTTTTGAAATCCTTTTATACTATTGCAGAGATTTTGGAATCTACATTTCAACTGGTTGATATTTGCTCTTTTTGAGAAAGGAATCGTAATGATAATACAATCTGTATCGTGTAGAATGGAAGGATGTAAAAGACTACTGGAATCTGAAATTTTATCGTCAAAAAAATTGATAACAAAAGTTTCTAAACCTAGTTGTTCAAGGTTAGTTTTCTTTTGTTCGTTAGTTGTAGTTACTAATAGATTAAAATTTTTTTTGAGGTGTAAAGCAAGATGAGTTCCCAGCCAACCACAGCCAATAATGCCTATTTTATTAGCAATCATCAATATAGATTTTGTTAAAATATTATTTTTTTACTTTTCTTATCAGCCCTGCTCCTGCTTTTATTTTGTCATTCACAGAAACAGGGAGTTTTCCGTGGATTTTATGGTCTCCACTGAGGGCTTTTACTGCCGAAAACATTGCATCATCATTATTTTCATAGGCTACAATAATGGAAGAAATATTTTCTATTTCAATGTCTTTCAGGGCATAAGGCGAACCAAAAAGGCAAAGTATTACCTGATGTTTTTTTGCTAAATTGGAGATGATGTTTTTGCTTTCTTCCGAAATTGTATAAGGCTTGTACGCCGTAGAATTGTCCTTATGTAGGCTGATGATGATTTTTGAATGTTCAGGGATATGATTAAGATTGCTAATAGTTTTGGTGTTTAGCCGTTCATTCAGTTGATGGATAAATTCCTGATGATTGCCTTCCTCTAATGGCAAAACGAAATAAGTTTCATTTTGTTTGAAAGGAATGAGTTTGTTTTTGTCTTTTAATAAAGTGATAGCGTTAGCGTATAATTCTTGCGATATTGCTTTGTGATTAGGGGTATTGATTAATTGATTAATATCTTTTGTTATATTAGGTTGATAATTATTCAAACCTAAATAATACTTGGTTAAAAGTATTTTTTTTACGCTTTCTTCTACTCGTTTTTGTGAGATTTCCCCTTTATTGATGGCATTTTGTATCTGTTTTTTGCCTTCTTTTACCCCTTCGGAAAACAGCATAATGTCATTCCCTGCCTTGAAAGCGAGTGCGTCCAGCTCCCCAGCTTTATAATGTTTGGCTACGGCTCCCATATTCAGGGCATCGGTGATGATAAGCCCCTTATATTTCAGTTGGTTTTTGAGCAAATCGGTAACGATAGAGTAGGAGATGGAGGCGGGGGTATTCTCTTTTTGCTCCAATGCTGGAATGTAAAGATGTGCAACCATAATGCCACCAATTCCTTTATTAATCAATGCTTTGAAAGGTGCGAGTTCTACTCGTTTTAGTCGGTCTAGATTGTGAGAAACTATAGGTAAATCGTGATGAGAATCCACATTCGTGTCGCCGTGACCAGGGAAATGTTTAATCGCGGCTAAAACCTTATTGTCCTGCAAACCAATGGAATACGCTAGGGCAGATTGGGCTACATTTCTTACTTCAGAACCGAAACTTCTATTCCCAATGATAGGGTTGCTAGGGTTGGTATTCACATCTACCACAGGAGCAAAATCCCAATTAACGCCTATTTTTTTAGCATCTTGGGCAATTTGAGCGGCCATTTTTTTGATGAGTTTTTTATCTTGTATAGCCCCCAAAGTGATAGCCCAAGGGAACTTATACGCCGTGTTAATTCGCTGATATACACCCCATTCCGCATCCATACCGATGAGCATTGGGGTTTTAGAATAACCTTGAAATTCATTCACCAGTTCTGAATGCTTTTGGGCATCGTCTTGCATTAGGATAAGCCCTCCAAGTTGCTCGTTTTTAACGAGTTGCCTTACTTGCTCTATGTGTTCATCGCCTTTATTGGTATAGAGAGCCACGATGAACAATTGCCCTAGTTTTTCATCTTGTGAGAGTGAGTTGTAGGTTTTATTGACCCAATCTTGGGCTTCTTTTTTTTGTTGTTTAGTCCAGTTTTTAG
>JAUNHO010000255.1 GCA_030523905.1 Bergeyella zoohelcum | reverse complement strand
TAGCTAAATAAAAATGACATATCAGTGCTATATAGAGGTAATCCTCTCAGCGTCGGAATTACTGATACGGAACGATAATGATTTTTTGAAAAAAAAACGCAACCATTGATCTCTTAGATCGGATTCATTCTCTTCTAATGCTAAAATATACTGATATTCTTTCTTAGTAACTAACTGCCAAATGCCGCGTCTAGTCTCATTAATGATTGGAATGCCTAATTCTTTTAGTGATTCTAAAGGGGTTTCTGAAATAAAATATTTTATTTTAAACCCTAAATAAGGTTCACTTATTAACGCTTTATAAGCGTCTATAGAATTGTTTTTACCACCGATAATTATTGTATTTTTAAGATATAGTTTTGATTTGATTAGCCATTTTTTCATATATACTCGCCCAATAGGTACACATATTAGGGTAATTCCCCAAGTTAACGCCCATAAATAGCGAGAAAAATAGAGTTTAGAAAATGCAATTATTGCTAAGTCAATAACAGCTAAAATCAACAAAGTACGAATAATCTCTTTTAGCTCAAACCAAAATGGTTTGCGATAAGTATAATGACGTAAGCGAATCCAGAACCAAACAATACCAAATAAATTAAGAGTAAGGTGAATGATTAGGTATTCTTGTCGTTGCTCGGAAGGTAAGAAACGTTCAAGATCAGATGTATACCACTGTAAAAGAAAAATAGCTGTAAGGCAAGAACATATTGCAGTTATTAAATCGGTAAATACCAAGAGGAGTTTACATAATGACTGATTTCTCATTCTTTCTCCTTTAAAAATTTTCTTTTTAATAAGCCTAATGCTTTTTTCAATAGATTCTCTCCATCTAAGTTAATAACTTTCAGCTCTTTTTTATTAGGCTTATTTTTATCTAGCCAAACATTAAATAATCGTTCAGATATAAATCCGAATACTCGTTTTTGATATAGATTATATTGAGAAATATCTAACTGTTCTTCCAAAGCGAAAAGTATATCAAATAACCATTCGCAATAATCATTAAGCAAGTCACATTTCATTATAAACATATTGTATAAATATAATTTTTTACCATTTACTACTTTTTCAAATGATTCTAGGTATTCAGGATGGCGATTAGAAATAATTGATTTGGCTTTATCAAGATCTTGAACGAAGTGTGCATTTTTGTAATGTATATAGACAGACTCAATATAGTAATTACGTTGTTTAGGTAAAATAACATCATATTCTCGCAATAAATTACAAAGTTCATAACAAGATGCTATTTTTTTATTTTTAAAAATTAGACCATTACCTTTAAAATATCTACGATAATGAACTAAACCTATATATTCACAATTAAAAAAAAATTTATTTTTCCAAGCCCAATAAAGTGCTGTTAATTCACAGAAAGAGTTATTCTTTTCTGAAATATGATAACCTATATTATCACATAGAACACCTAAATCCTGTTGGCTATCTGATTTTCCTACTTGGATAGGGTAGTAACAATGATCGCAAGGAAATTCATATTTTTTATGAGAAACAACAAGTATTTTTAAATTTTTCATAGATATTCTCGATGATGAGAAAAATCATTTCTCAAACCGTGCCACATTGCTCTACAAGCTAATTTTAATTTTTTGAAATTCGGTTTTGTAAAGATAAAAAACCAAAGAGTTTTTATCAAAAAAGCAAATGAATAATGTAATCCCTGATGTTCTTTAAACATAGCTATGGTATTTCGACAGAAACAATACTGTTTTAAATCTGAATTAGCATAGTTAAACCTTAATTTACCGAAAAACATTGGTATTGATGATGAACTATCTGCTGGATGATAAAAAATTGCAGATGAGACAGTAAAAATATCTGCATTATATTTTTTAGCTCTTAATGTATATTCTCGTTCATCTCCCCAAATAAAATAACATTTATGTGGAAGCCCTATTTTTTGGATTAACTCTCTAGCTATAAATGTACCATTAAAAGGTAAAATTACATTAGGAATATTTACTTCATTATGTAAATAATCTAAAACTTGTGAATAACTTTCAAAAACCTGTAGAGAATTAGCCAATCTTAGTGAGAAACTTAATTTATCTTCTTGCTTAGTATCTAGAACAATGGGGCCAATATAGCTATTATTATTGGCATAAGCAGTTAAATTTTTTAAACAATCTTTAGAGGG
>JAUNHO010000254.1 GCA_030523905.1 Bergeyella zoohelcum | reverse complement strand
AAAAACATTACTGATTTTTTTACGCCTGTCATTTTCGCTTCTGGTAAATTATTCACTTATCAGAAAAATATTTTCAAACTTCCGCATCTCAATTTCAACTATATCGTAGATGCCTCACAAGCACAGCACGGCAAACTCAATATGGTGAATCTGTGGAAAGACAATGTGAATGTAGAGCTAGGAAAACCCACCGAAGAATCTACCAAAATGGCGATAGACTCTCTACACGCTGCCACCGAAGCCCTCATAAAAGGCGATATAGATGTGCTGGTAACGGCTCCCATTAATAAAGATGAGATGCTAAAAATGGGCTTCAAACACGCTGGGCATACGGGCTATTTGGAAGAAAGATTTGGCAAAAAAGGACTAATGTTTCTAGTAACCGATGACCTTAAAGTTGCCGTTTCTACTCATCATATTCCGATTTCCGAGGTAGCAAAAAACATCACCAAAGAGCGAATTATTAAACAAATAAAATTGCTCAACCAAACTTTAATAGAAGATTTCTGTATCACTAAACCAAAAATTGCCGTACTAGGACTCAACCCTCACGCTGGTGATGGCGGTGCGATAGGCAAGGAGGAACAGGAAATCATAGAACCAGCCATCAAAGAACTTTTTGATAATGGCATTTTGGCGTTTGGGCCTTTCCCTGCGGATAGTTTTTTTCAGCCTAATAAATATAAAAACTACGATGCTGTTTTGGCAATGTACCACGACCAAGGACTGGCTCCTTTCAAGACTTTGGCATACGAAGAAGGCGTGAATTATACCGCTGGTTTGCCCTATATCCGCACCTCGCCAGACCACGGCGTAGCCTATGATATTGCAGGAAAAAACATTGCCGATGAGAGAAGTTTCGCCGAAGCGGTTTTCGGTGCGATAAAAATTTTCCGTAACAGACAAGAATATAACGAACTGAAAAGCAACCAACTACAAAGCAGAAAAACGCCATACGATAATGGTGTAGATGAAGATTTATTGGAGGAGTAGCATAATAAAAAATGTCTCAAAATAATGAGACATTTTTACTTTTCTCTTTCAATTAAGAACAAGACCTTACTATAAATACAGCTATAGCAATTACTATCGCCATAGGTAATAAATTCATAAGGAATACAAATATTACAGTAATTCCTAATTTTGAGGCATCTCCACTATCTTTTTCTTCAGGAAAAAGAAGAGGACCTATGATTGCTCCAACAATAATTATTAGAGCAATTACTACAATAACGGTTCCCATTATGTAAAATATTTTTTACTCCGTGAAACCCAAAACGAAATGTTAAACATTATTATACAAAAAAGCGTGGGTTTCTAATACTTATTCTAATATAGATAGGAGGCTCTGGTAAGCCATAGAGTATATTAAAATAAGCGAAACCCACGCCTATATTTTAATAAATAAGGCGTGGCGTTTTACTTATACTATCTTGCACTCTATATATGAATTTACCAGATTCCTATCAGCAAGATAATTTATTAACGCTTTTTATTGTTTGCAAATTTACATTTTTTTTCTTTATCTTTGTTGCCTAATTGTATTTTTTAGTAAAATATTTTTAATTTCATAGTTAATTTGAAATTTTCAAATAAAATTTATTTGCTAATTAAAAAAAATTATATATTTTTGCAATCTCATTTTATGGATAAATTTAGAAACTACGAAATTGCATTTTCTGGATTAAAAGAAGGAAAGCATAAGTTTCAGTTTGAAGTAGAACAAGCGTTCTTTGGACTTTTTGGGACTGAACAAGATTTTACTAATCCTAAAATAGTAGCAGAGGTCTTACTAGATAAGCACTCTACTTTTTTAGAATTTTGGCTAGAAACCAAGGGCTTTGTATCCCTAGTTTGTGATATTACAAATGAAGAGTTTGAATATCCCATAGAGCATCAGCTAAAATTTTTAGTAAAATTTGCAGAAGAATATAATGATGATAATGAGGAGGTTATAAGCGTACCACACGGTAGCCACGCCTTTAATATCTCACAGCAAATATATGAATCTGTAGTCTTGGCGATACCAATGAAAAAAATCTCTCCGAATGCTAGTGAAGAAGATTTTAGATTATTGGAACAATACAGCCCCAAAGCACTAAATGAAAATTTAGAAGACGAGAACCAAGAGGATTCCACTGAGATAGACCCGAGGTGGG
>JAUNHO010000253.1 GCA_030523905.1 Bergeyella zoohelcum | reverse complement strand
GCAGGGGCAGAGGTACTGAAATATGCCGTAAAACACCAATATCTAGAAAGATACGATGTCTATGTGGTATATTCCCAAGGAGACCTACCTACGGCTGATGAAATCAACGATGGTATTAAAATCTATACCTTTGATGGTGAGGAACAATCTGAAAGCTTCATCAATAGAGAGTTCAATATCAAAGAACATACTACGAAGGACTTCCATATTGTATTCCACCACAGAACCAAAGCAGAAGATGATGGTCTATACCTAGCACTAGATGATATAGAAATAGGCTACGATAATACCATCGCAGCAAACGCACAGCAGGCAAACATCAGTGTAGAAACAGACAACAAAGAGACTGAAAAAGTAGTATTCAGCAAAGATAAAGACAAAATCATCACAACAGAGATGATGGAGGAACTAGGGCTTAACAATACTGAAAAAGTTGCGAACTCTCTTCCTACCAATACCATTAAACCTCTCGGGATTCTCAATCTGCCAACTCTCACAGGTTATGAAATCGTGAAAGATGGCGTGAGCATAAAAACCAATGCTAATGTAGATGAGAAAACCTATAAAGAGATTTTCAGCGGTAATGTAGGTACCATCACTTACGATGTTTATGCACTTTATTCCGATGGTGTGAAGTCTGAAAAACAAACCGTAACAATAGATACTACCCCACTCTCTGCTAGTGAAGTTGCGGTAAATGATAGACTGAAAGTTTATCCGAATCCATCAGACGGAAGATTTGTGATAGAGGCTAAAACTGGTGTTTCTAAACTTTATACCGAGGTTTATGACGCATCTGGTAAATTGATATTCAAAAAAGAGTATCAAGGTAATAAAGCCGATTTAGATTTGACTCAATATCCAAAAGGCATCTACCTACTCAATGTAGTGGATAACAACGGACAGAGACAAACCGTGAAATTGATTATAAAATAACATAATCCATCACTCAAAAAAAACAGAGCGGAAAGTTTTTTCTGCTCTGTTTTTTATTTATTTTAGGAACAATAAAACATTCAGAGTAAAAAGACTAAGAATGTTTTTTCATACTTTTTTATTAAAAATTTTCAAGTTTCAAAGAAAACGCTTAATTTTGCAAAGAAAGTCAAGATGTCAATTCAAAACAAAATTATAGAGAAGGCTATCACTTTTGATGATGTGTTATTAGTTCCTTCATATTCCGAAGTTTTACCCAATCAGGTTTCATTAAAATCCCGTCTTACAGACAAAATCACCCTGAATGTTCCTATCGTTTCAGCCGCTATGGATACCGTAACCGAGGCAGATTTAGCCATTGCTTTGGCAAGAGTAGGCGGTCTTGGTTTTATTCATAAAAATATGCCGATAGAGGAACAAGCGGCACAAGTGAATAAGGTAAAACGCTCCGAAAACGGAATGATTTCAGACCCTGTTACCCTTTCCAAAGATTGCACTTTGGCAGAAGCGAAAGACCTAATGAATCGTTTCAAAATTTCAGGGCTTCCTGTGGTAGATGCAGATAACAAGCTCATCGGTATCATTACCAATAGAGATGTGAAATACCAAGAAAACCTCGATGTAAAGGTAGAAGCTCTAATGACTACCAGCCATCTCGTAACCTCTGATAAAGATACTACTCTGGAAACAGCCAAGCAGATTCTACTAGAAAACCGAGTAGAAAAACTCCCTATAGTAGATGCTGAAAATCATTTAGTTGGGCTTATTACCATTAAAGATATTGATAATCAGTTGGAATACCCTAATGCCAATAAAGACCAAAACGGAAGACTCATCGTAGGGGCTGGTGTAGGTGTAGGCGAAGATACTATGCAAAGAGTAAAAGCCCTTGTAGAGGCAGGTGTGGATATTATCGCCATAGATTCAGCTCACGGGCATTCCAAAGGTGTGCTAGACAAGATAAAGGAAATCCGTACGGCTTTCCCAGATTTAGACATCGTAGGTGGGAACATCGTAACCGCAGATGCTGCCAAAGACCTCATCAACGCTGGTGCTAATGTGCTAAAAGTAGGCGTAGGACCTGGCTCTATCTGTACCACGCGTGTGGTGGCTGGTGTGGGAGTTCCGCAACTTTCGGCCATCTATAATGTATATGAATACGCCAAAGAAAAAAATGTAGCCGTAATAGCAGATGGAGGCATCAAACTTTCAGGAGATATTGTGAAAGCCATAGCAAGTGGAGCAAATGCTGTAATGCTTGG
>JAUNHO010000252.1 GCA_030523905.1 Bergeyella zoohelcum | reverse complement strand
CACTCACCGTAGATGCTTCATTTGCCTTTATATCAGTAAAGACATTAGATACTGTACAAGTAGTTTGGGTATAATCTACATAGAAGTTATTCTCACCAGGAAGATAATTTCCTGTGGTGTTATTGATAGTCCCAAGACTTACATTAATTGGTCCCATACGATAATAACCTTTATTAGCAATATCTTTAGGATTACAAGTAGCTTCTGCGGTTTCAATTGGTGTTCCAGGTTCGGTGAGGGCTAATGAATTATTCACCAATGAACTTCTGTATTGTAAGAATAACGCCAAGGCTCTATCTCTTTGCCCAGGTGTGAATTTCTTTTCTGTAAAGGTATAGTTCATTATATTGTACTGACCACCTTCGTAGTTTCTATTAGTACAAGGGTTGATGACATCATTACCTGGCGTAGGATTTACGCTTAGCAAACTTTGGATAGGCTCTGTATCTGCTACTTTATCGTTATCTACGGTTTCGTCTCCTGTGCTTGGTGGGCATTCACCGCCGTTAGAGTTTGCTCCTTGGAATACATGGTCTAGCCCCATAGAATGAGCGAACTCGTGTGCAAGGGTAGAGTCATTAGGTTTAGTAACTACGCTAGCTTTCATAAAAGTATAATATTTAGAAGACATAGGGTAGTAGGCATATCCCATTAGCCCCCAGCCAGCAGTATTACCATCAAAACTATCTACTATGTACATGTTGTAGTATGCTTTTGTATCCCATTGTGGAGCAAATGCTACTACCTGAGCCTCGGTAGCTCCTGTGGCATTACTAGACCTTACGCCGTGGTCATTATAGCCTTCTAGGGAACTAGCATCGTGTCTTACGATACCATTAGTAGCCTCACAATTTGGGCTTCTTTTTGCTAAAACCAATTTTACTGGGATTACCGTACCTCCCTCTATACCAGTACCTTCTGGGTAATACTGCCCACCGTAGGTAGTGGCGTACATTTTGTTGGCATTTTCAATCCATTGCTGGATTTGTTCATCGGTAAGGTGTAGTTTAGAAGTAGCATCTTTAGAGTTTTTAGACTCTATGATATGTACCACCACAGGGATTTCGTAGATTTTTTGGCTGGTAGCCATTAGGCTATTCCCCGTAGGTTTTATACCCATTGCTTTTAGTTGGTTGGCTGCCCCTCCCATTAGCTGGAGTTGCATTTCTGCGTTTTCTCTTTCCTGTTTTATTTCAGGGAATTGAGCTTCTAGTTCTGCTTTTTTATGGTCATAACCGCAGAAGTGCTGTGCTGATATTGCCACAGAAGTAAGTGACAAAGATAATAAAAGTGTCTTTTTCATTGACGAATGTATTTTTAATTTTTTGTTGAATTAATTTTATTATTTTTTCTAAAAATCTGTTTTATTTTTACAAATTCTCCTCTGATGTAATCTTCTGAAATTAATGCAAATTCGGTATTTGAAATTTTCTGAAAATGTAAGACTTTTTTGGTATCAGATTCCGTAATGACTAAATCTGAATCACCTGATTTTTCTATCTGGAAACTAAGTTTATTGTACTCATTACAATCTTTTCCTTTGGCTAAATATTTTGTGAAAAGCAGTTGGTCATCGTTGTTTTTGGTAATTATGCCATAAGTTTTGGTGTTGCAATGACTTTCTATTTTATTTCCATTAGGGAAAAGAATCACTTCCGAAATCTGCCACTTCCCTACGAAATAATCTAAACTGGGTACAGTGGAAAATGCCATAACTGGCTCGGGAGTTTCGGTTTTGGAAGTTGTTTCTTTTACATCACTGGTTTTGCAGTGTGCAAGAGAAAAAAAGATTAGGCAAAACATCGCTTGCCTAATCATTATATGAAGTGTTTTATTAATCAATGTTTAATATTATTATAATGAATAATTAGGGGCTTCCTGTGTGATAATCACATCGTGCGGATGAGATTCCTTCAAGCCAGAACCTGTAATCTGTACCATTTTGCTATCTTTTTGCAATGTAGGAATATCTGCCGTACCGCAGTAGCCCATACCCGCACGGATACCGCCCGTTAGCTGGAAAACTACATCTTCTAGTTTGCCTTTATGTGGTACTCTACCTTCAATGCCTTCTGGTACAAATTTCTTCGCTTCGCTTTGGAAGTAACGCTCTTTTCCGCCTCTTTTCATCGCTGCTAGACTACCCATTCCTTGGTAAGATTTGAATTTTCTACCTTGGAAAATGATTTCCTCTCCTGGCGA
>JAUNHO010000251.1 GCA_030523905.1 Bergeyella zoohelcum | reverse complement strand
GAAACGCCATAGAGATACCCAACTGGCTTTTCATCAACCAATGGAACTCCCTACTGAAACCTGCCAAAAACACGCCAAATGGTCTGGTAGAGCAATCTCCGTATAATGTTTTCAGGGAAAAACAAGCCGTTATTTTATACAATCTTCTAAAAGATGATAGGCTACTGAGGCTGCAGGAAGCGGAGTTCAACCAAGAGGGCAAACAGCATAAAGTAATGACCATAATAGAGCTTTTTGATGACTTACGAAATGCTATTTTCAAAAAAACAATAGGCAAACAAAACCTCAGCATCTACGAAAGAATGACACAAAAAAACTACATAGATGCCCTAATTATAGATGTGAAAAGACTCTACGAAAAGACTTCTACAAAGTCTCTACAAGAGCAATATGCCCTGCGTATGCCTATGATTTGTGATTACCACGCACCTCATCTGCACGACCACGAAGCTCTTTCAGATGAAAAGAATTTAGAACTATATTTCACAGGAATGAAACGCCTTTCGGATATAGGCTCGGTAAAGCGAGGCGAACTAATAAGAGTGCGAAACCTAGTGAAATCTGCAATGGGTACAGGCGATAGAATGACCCAGTCTCATTACGAGGACACCCTCATTCGCCTTGATGAAATTTTATCAGGGAAATAATTCTTATCTATACATTAACAGATTGATTATCAAGAATTTAATTATAAAAAAATCAACAATAAAAAACAGAAAATAAAACATTTTTATATGAAAGCAGGAGTATTTTTCTTATTCCTACCTGTGGCATTCATTGCACAGACGAATAATGACAGCATAGCCAAGTCTAAAAACATAGACGAAGTGGTCATCACGGGCTATCAGAAGATTGAAAAAAACAAACTCACCTCCGCCGTATCTACTATCCAAATGAAAGATATAGAGCAAAAAGCCACCGCCTCGGTAGACCAAATGCTACAAGGAAAACTGGCTGGGGTAATGGTAACGCCCACCTCTGGCACCCCTGGGCAGATAGCCCCTATCAGAATCCGTGGTACAGCATCTCTTTCTGGCAGTGTAGATCCGCTATGGGTACTAGATGGCGTACCTTTGGAAGGAAATGACGCACCGAAATACAACATCGGTGAGGATATTAATTTGCTAAAAAACTACTCCATCGCTGGGGTAAATCCTGAAGATATAGAAGACATCACCGTACTGAAAGATGCCTCTGCTACGGCTATCTATGGGGCAAGAGCTGCTAATGGCGTCATTGTAATTACCACTAAAAAAGGTAAAAAAGGAAGAATGAACATCAATTTTTCTTCCAATACTTTCGTGAGCCTTCGTCCTGATTTTTCTAAACTCAACCTGATGAACTCCAACCAAAAGGTAGATTTTGAACTAGGAATGGCTGCCAGAGAAGACCTAGACAATTACAGAGGTAGTAATGGTGCTGTAATGCGTATTCTAAACCAAAATAATGACCTTGCCGCTTTCCGTAACGGAGGCTATGATGCCATCTCTGATGCTTCCAAGGCGTTGATACAGCAACTACGAAACACCAATACCGACTGGGGCAAACTACTCTACCGAGATGCCATCAACCACCAGCATAGTTTGAGCCTTTCTGGGGATACGGGCAATCACAATTATTATGCCTCGCTGGGCTATTACAAGGAAAATTCTACCGTGATAGGCTCTGGTTTTGAGCGTTTTAACATCACATTGAAAAATAGATTCAAGGTCAATGATAAATTCACAGTGGGAGTTTCTTTCTTCGGTACTCAAAACAACCAAGAAAATTTCCTTTCGGATACAGGGAGTTTCACTACACCTACATATTATTCCAGAACAGCAAACCCTTATCTAGGAATAAGAAACGCCGATGGTTCCTATATTTATGACGAAGACATCAACTATGTAGAAAGAACCAATGGAACGATAGTGAGAGTACCCTACAATTTCATAGAAGAAAGAAATAATACGGAATACAAAATGCTCTCTCGCTCGGCAAGATTCATCTTTGATGCAGAGTACAAAATCCTAAAAGGTTTAGAGTTTCGTACCCAGCTCGGTATGCTTTTAGACAATAATCATACCGAAAGATACGCTACCAATAGTACTTATTTTATGAGAAAGGCCATTGCCAACTCTCTACAAAGTGATGGTTCATACATTATTCCTAATGGAGACTATCTAGGTACTACCGATGAAAAAGGCTTTGAATACAACTGGAAAA
>JAUNHO010000250.1 GCA_030523905.1 Bergeyella zoohelcum | reverse complement strand
TTCGCCACTTCATTGGCGGTAAAATCTCTGGTTCCTTTTGCTAAATTGGGTTTCATTTTATCTTAAAATATTTACAAAAATAAGAAAAATTTAGATGATTCAAAAAACATAAAAAAGACTATCCAAAAAAATGGATAGCCTTACAACTATGATACAATTTAACAAACAAACATTAAAGTTCAAGAGCTCTTCTCTCATCGCCATTCATTAGGAATTCCACAGGGTTATCTATGGCTTCTTTCACGGCTACCAAGAATCCTACGGACTCTTTTCCGTCAATAATTCTATGGTCGTAAGATAGAGCGAGGTACATCATCGGACGGATTTCTACCTGCCCATTTACTGCTACTGGTCTTTGGATAATGTTGTGCATACCCAAAATAGCCGATTGAGGTGGGTTGATAATAGGAGTAGAAAGCATAGAACCAAACACACCACCATTGGTAATAGTGAATGTTCCGCCAGTCATTTCATCTACCGTAATGCTACCGCCTCTTACTTTTTCAGCCAAAGTTTTGATACTTGCTTCTACACCTCTCAAAGTCATATTTTCAGCGTTTCTCAATACAGGTACCATCAAACCTTTTGGCCCAGAAACTGCCACTGAAATATCGCAGAAATCATAATTCACTTTGAAATCTCCATCAATAGACGCATTCACATCTGGGTAAAGCTGTAACGCTCTGGTAACTGCCTTGGTAAAGAAAGACATAAAACCAAGCCCCACGCCGTGCTTCGCTGCAAATTCGTCTTTATATTGTTTTCTTATTCTGAAAATTTCAGACATATCTACCTCATTGAAAGTGGTAAGCATAGCCGTTTCGTTTTTCACAGAAACCAATCTAGCCGCTAGTTTTCTTCTGAGCATAGAAAGTTTAGTAGTCGTCATTGCTCTAGAACCTGTCGCAGATGCCACACTACCGAATGCAGGTGTAGCATTCACAGCATCTTCTTTGGTTATTCTACCATCTCTACCTGTACCCTGTACTTGGGTAGCATCTATGCCTTTTTCATCTAAAACTTTTTTAGCCGCAGGAGAAGGCGTTCCCGTAGCATAAGTAGCTGGTTTTGCTTCCTCTTTTTTTACTTCTACTTTGGTAGGTTCAGCCTTTGGCTCTTCTTTTGGTGCTTCCGCAGGGGCATTTCCTCCCTCTGGTTTAGCAGCACTCATATCTATAAGACAAACCACCTGCCCTACTTGTACCACATCTCCCTCCTCTGCTTTTAGGGTAATGATACCGCTTTCCTCAGCTGGAAGGTCAAGAGTGGCTTTATCCGAATCCACCTCTGCAATAGGTTGGTCTTTTTCTACATAATCTCCATCTTTTACGAGCCAAGTAGCGATTTCCACTTCTGTGATAGACTCCCCAGGAGATGGGACTTTCATTTCTAAAACTGACATATCTTTATTTTTTTATTTTTTAATTAAAATTCTAAAATTAAGGCTTATTCAAACACTCTGGTAATAACACTCGTTTGGTTTTTATCAAACATTTTATGGCTACCAGGTGCTGGGGCTCCGCTTGGTACTGGGGCTACTACTTGTATGCCTGTATCACGGAAGTTGCGTAGGATATAGCTCCACGCTCCCATATTTTCAGGTTCTTCCTGAGCCCAAATAAGTTCGGTTTTTTGGTTGTATTTAGCAAAAATTTCTGCGATTCTATCTTCCTGAAGCGGATAAAGTTGCTCCAATCTCACCAATGCCACATCTTCCCTACCGAGTTCTTCTTTTTTCGCTAAAAGTTCGTAGTATAATTTACCTGTACAAAGTACCAATTTCTTCACTTTTGTAGCCTCTGCCGTTGCATCATCTATTACTGGTTGGAAAGTTCCGTTTGCCAATTCTTCAAATGATGAAACTACTCTTGGGTGTCTTAAAAGAGATTTTGGAGACATTATTACCAAAGGTTTTCTGAAATCAAATTTCAGCTGTCTTCTCAAAATATGGAAAATATTGGCTGGTGTGGTACAATTTGCCACGATGATATTTTCATTGGCACAAAGCGTCAAGAATCTTTCCAATCTCGCTGATGAATGCTCTGCCCCTTGCCCTTCAAAGCCGTGAGGAAGTAGCATTACCAACCCATTTTGGATTTTCCATTTTTCTTCCGCCGCTACCAAATATTGGTCTATAATAATCTGTGCTCCATTCACGAAATCTCCGAACTGAGCCTCCCAAATTGTAAGAGTTTCAGGAGATGCCATAGCATAACC
>JAUNHO010000249.1 GCA_030523905.1 Bergeyella zoohelcum | reverse complement strand
TCTCCAAATCATAAAATTGATTGATAATCCCTCCAGCGGCAATCGTCAATATGGAGCATAAAATAATCCCATTGACTTTATAATCAAAAATAAATTGCCTAAAAGTTTCCTCTTGATTAAACAATAAAAAAGCAGAAACATAGAGAGCAAACGCAAAAAATATCAATAAGAAAATCCTCGCTCCGAGCAATAAACTCAGTAATTGAGATGCCCGATAGATGAAACTTTTTTGCATTTTTTAGTTTTATGAAATTCGTAATAAAATCCTAAAATCTATAAATAATCTCTTTATTGAAGCCGTTCAGAATTTTTTCTGCTTGTTCATAATCTTTTGTAAAGCCCAAAATATAGCCACCGCCACCGCTTCCACAAAGTTTCAGATAGTAGGCATTGGTTTCCAGACCTTTACTCCAAATATTGTAAATACTTTCGGGTATCATCGGCTTAAAATGCTGGTACGCCCAGACCGATAATTTCTTCAAATTCTTAAAAAACGGATTAATATCTTTCTTCAAAAAAGCCTCTATACACGCATTATTATAGCGGATAAATTCTTCTTTTAGTGTTTTTCTAAAACCTTCGGTTTTCATTTTCTCAAAGAAAATCTGCACCATAGGCCCAGTCTCTCCCACTACCCCAGAATCTATTAAAAAAATCGCACCTTTTCCTTGTTCTTCTTTCGGAATTGATACTTTATCCACACTCTCCTTGTTTTCAATAAGAATAGGCAAATTCATATAGCAAATCAGTGGGTCTATGCCAGAACTTTTGCCGTGGAAGTAGCTTTCTAAAAGTCCGAAAACCTTTTTTAGTTCTTTTAGTTCCTCTTTTGTAATGGTCTGCGGATTGTATTTCCGTACCGAATATTTCTCAAAAATAGCTGCCACCAACGCCCCAGAGCTTCCCACTCCATAGCCTTGCGGAATATTAGAATCAAAAAACTTTTTCTATATCTGAAATATTGATTTTATACAATTCTGGCAAGTCTAATCCTTTGAGATATTCGCAATATTTCTTCAAACTTTCGTTGGATTTTTTATCAAAATCGGAAGATAAATCCGAGAACTTCAAAGTTCCTCTATAAAAACTATACGGCAAGGTAAGCCCCTGCGAGTCTTCTATAATGCCATATTCCCCAAAAAGTAAAATTTTAGCGTAAAATAAAGGATTTGCCATACTGCTTCTGACTTCGTTTTATTGTGCAAAAGTAATAAAAAATATCGGTAAATACATCTATATCAAAAAATTAGGTACCGCTAAAAACCGCAATACCTAAAATTTATCGTTGTTAATTAACCAGTGTCCCTACATTTTCGCCATTCACTATTTTTAGGAGATTATCCTCTTTATTCATATCAAAAACGATGATTGGCAGTTTGTTTTCGTGGCTCAATGTGAAGGCCGTCATATCCATTACTTTTAAGTTTTTCTCAAAAACTTCTTCAAATGATAGCGAATTGAATTTCACCGCATCGGCATTTTTTTCAGGGTCAGAATCATAGATTCCATCTACTCTGGTACCTTTCAAAATCACATCTGCACCTACCTCTATGGCCCTGAGCGTTGCAGCCGTATCGGTAGTGAAATAAGGATTGCCCGTACCTGCACCGAAGATCACCACACGCCCTTTTTCCAAATGTCTCGTTGCTTTTCTCTTGATGAAAGGCTCTGCCACCTCGTTCATTTCTATCGCACTTTGTAGCCTTGTGTGTAAGCCTACACTTTCCAAAGCCCCTTGTAGAGCCATACCATTTATCACGGTGGCTAGCATCCCCATATAGTCGCCCTGCACTCTATCCATACCCTTTGCAGCTCCTGAAAGACCACGGAAAATATTCCCACCACCGATGACGATTGCCACCTCGCATCCTTTATCTACCACTTTCTTTATTTCGTTGGCGTACTCTTGTAGTTTTGCATTGTCTATACCATATTGTTGGTTTCCCATAAGGGCTTCACCACTGAGTTTAAGAAGAATTCTTTTGTATTTCATTTGAATCATAATTTAGGATATGCAAAGATAATAATTTTTAGGAATAAAGGCTAAGGATAAATGTTTTAATGACAAAAAGGATTGGATAATGACAATTATCAGTAACTGAAAAATAAAATATTTTCCACTTGAAATAGATTTCAAAATCAAAAAAATACCCCCATAAAAATTTGAAATAAAAACCAAAATCCCATACATTGATACAAAAAAAATGAAATTTATCCATATTTAATCATTAATCATTAA
>JAUNHO010000248.1 GCA_030523905.1 Bergeyella zoohelcum | reverse complement strand
AGGAATTATTTTTCGTAAAAAAACATTATTTTTTTCAACTTATTCTGTACTTTAATATGCTAAATTGCCCAATTCTCCGAAGCGTAAGTTCTATAATCCAGCATTTTTATTTTACCTATATCTAGTAGTTCTATGATGGCTTCTAAAATTTCTTCCTTTCTATGCAATACTAGTTGTACAGCAATTTGCTCCAATGTAGCAGGAGATTTTGATAATATATCAAGGAGTTTATCTGTAATCCGAGATTGAAAAACTGGCTCTTCTTTTTTTCTACATACCGAGCAAAGTCCGCAGTTTTTAGCGTTTTTTTCTCCAAAATAAGACAAAATAAGTCTCATTTTACAATACTGGTTTTCAGAGACGAAATATTTCATTTCTTCCCATTTTTGGATTTTATTTCTCTGTATCTGCTTAAACAATGTCCAGTGGCTTCCCCCTTCGGCACGGCTATTCCTATGTTTCAAAAAACGAATACTGGCAGAAGAGCCATCTATATAATCCAAATAATCTTTCATCTGATAATCATAAAGATGCTCTTTCAGTAGCGACAGGGTTGTTCCTATTTTTTTTGCTAAATTTTCATTATAAAAATATACTTTTTGCGAAGATAAACCAGGTAAATTCCTCAGTAAAAGTTCAAAAAAATAAGCATCTTTAGGGTGTAAAGTTTCTATTTCCGATATGGGCATTTTCAAATATATGGTAGATGCACTTTTGTGATTATTATAATAAATAAGCTCCTGATTGTGCAAAAAATTAAGCACATTATTAATTTTCGCGGAAGATAATTTAATGATTCTTTTGAATTGATCTACATTAAACTGGAATGTTTTTTCTATCAATTGCCCATCTGCTATATGAAAAAACGAATACAAATAAGAAACAATCTTAACGAACTCCGTACGATTAGGAATCTGATTTCTCAAAATATCATCATTATTTTCTAAATCCTGCTGATTCCATAATAAAATAGCGATGCTTTCCATTTCATCTCTACCTGCACGACCAATTTCTTGGTAATAATTTTCCAAAGAAGCCGAAGGCGAAAGATGTATAATAAAACGGACATTATGCTTATCAATCCCCATTCCAAAGGCATTTGTGGAAATCAGAACCCTATCGGTAGCATAAAGCCACTCGCGTTGTTTTTTATTTTTTTCCTGTACGGAAAGCCCTGCGTGGAAGTAATCTACATTTTGCAAATCAGAACGAATGAGAAATTCCGATAAATTTTCGGCCTCCTTACGCGTTCTTGTATAAATAATCCCCGAGGCTTTATTAAATCTTAAAAAATCTAATATTTTTTGATATTTATCTGAATTTTCTTCAATAATGATATTAAGATTTTCTCTCTTGAAACTTTTTTGAAAAACTTTTGTATTACGAAGCCCCAGTTTCAGTTGTATTTCTTCCAAAACTTTTGGGGTCGCTGTGGCGGTAAGTGCAAGGCAAGGAACATTTTTGAACTGCTCACGAAACAATTTAATATTCTGATAACTTGGTCTAAAATCCTGCCCCCACTCCGAGATACAATGGGCTTCATCTACTGCGATGAATGAGATTTTTATTTCTTCAATATTTCTTATAAACGCTTGATTTACAATACGCTCTGGTGAAACATACAGCAACTTTATAAATCCTTCTTTACAGCGTTCATAGATTTGCTCTACAATACTTTCATCTAATTCGGAAGAAATTAATTCTGCTTCTATTCCTCTCTTTTTCAACTGATTGACTTGGTCTTTCATCAATGCCAATAACGGAGAAATTACCAAACAAGTTCCCTCTTGTAGCAATGCTGGAAGTTGATAACACAAAGATTTCCCCCCCCCAGTGGGCAATAAAGCAAGGGTGTCATTATTCAATAAAATGGAATCTATAATCTCTTCCTGCAAGGGTCTAAACTCATTATACCCCCAGAAAAACTTCAAAGTTTCGTATTTTATTTCGGTAAAATCTTTATTAGTAATCATAGTGTAAAAATAGTAAAAAAAATAAAAGCTATGCAAAATTGCATAACTTTTATTTCAAAAAATCTATTATGAAAAATTTAATTATTTTGCTTCAAAATAAACTCTTCTGTTAGCTCTATTCTTCCATTCAGGACATTTAGAAGCTGTCTCACATTCTGGATATTTAAGGTCTGTTTCACCTCTTCCTATAGCATTTAATCTAGAACCATCTACTCCATTTTGGATTAAATATTTCTTAACATTATTTGCTCTTTTTTCAGATAATTTCTGATTATAAGAATGTGATGC
>JAUNHO010000247.1 GCA_030523905.1 Bergeyella zoohelcum | reverse complement strand
AACGAGGAAGAGATTATTTTACCAAACATCAATATTTCTAATAATGAAATAAAACCGATAGACACGCCTAATCATACGACTGAAAATGTAGAGACAGAACTCGTAATAGATGAGCCATTGCCTGTTGTAGAGATAGATATTAACCCTAATATTTCTAGTGAAAAACCTATTCAACCTATTGAAAATGATGATATTAATTTTGAAGTAGAGGTGATAAAACCAGAGGAAACCAATGAGGATTTATCTGAAACAAAAGCGGAAGAATTGGTTGAGCAATTTGGCTTGTATGACCACAGATTGGAGTTACCAAAATTTCAATTACCTTCCATAGAACTTTTGAAAGATTATGGCAATGAGGAAATTTTGGTCAATAAAGACGAATTAGAGGAGAATAAAAATAGAATTGTAGGGCTTCTGAAAACCTTTAATATTGGGATTTCGCAAATTAAAGCCACCATTGGGCCTACTGTTACGCTTTATGAAATAGTCCCTGAAAGTGGCGTGAGAATCAACCAAATCAAACGCCTACAAGACGACATCGCCCTGAATCTTGCCGCATTGGGGATTAGGATTATCGCACCGATGCCAGGAAAAGGAACGATAGGGATAGAAGTACCAAGGAAAAACCCTACAATGGTCTCTATGCGTAGTGTAATTGCCTCCCAAAAATTCCAAAATACCGATATGGATTTGCCAGTTGTATTCGGGAAAACCATTTCTAATGAAATCTTTATGGCAGATTTGGCAAAGATGCCTCACCTTTTAATGGCAGGGGCTACAGGGCAAGGGAAATCCGTAGGGATTAACGCTATTTTGGCTTCATTGTTATATAAAAAGCACCCTAGCGAACTGAAATTCGTGATGGTAGATCCTAAAAAAGTGGAACTTTCTCTTTACTCCAAGATTGAAAGACATTATTTAGCAAAACTACCTGATGCAGAGGAGGCTATCCTTACCGATACTTCAAAGGTGATTAATACGCTCAACTCCCTTTGTGTAGAGATGGATACAAGATACGAATTGCTAAAAGCTGCATTTTGTAGAAATCTAAAAGAATACAATAAAAAATTCGCCGAAAGAAAACTCAATCCAGAGAATGGACATAGATATTTGCCGTACATTGTACTTATTGTAGATGAATTTGCAGACCTTATAATGACGGCAGGTAAGGAGGTAGAGCATCCTATTGCGCGTTTGGCTCAGTTGGCAAGAGCCGTGGGGATTCACCTCATTGTGGCAACTCAAAGACCTTCCGTGAATGTCATTACAGGTATGATAAAAGCGAATTTCCCTGCCAGAGTCTCTTTCCGTGTGAATGCTAGTGTGGATTCTCGTACCATTTTGGATAGCACAGGAGCCGAGCAACTCATCGGGCGAGGTGATATGCTTTACTCTAATGGAAATGATTTGACGCGTATCCAGTGTGCTTTCGTGGATACCCCAGAGGTAGAAAAAATAGCAGATTTTATTGGTGAGCAAAATGGTTTTGCTTCGGCGTTCATTCTCCCTGAAGCTCCATCAGAAGAGGGGTCTAGCGGTGCTGCAAGTTTTGACCCAAATGAAAAAGATGCCCTTTTTGAGGAGGCTGCGAGAATCGTAGTTTCTACCCAGCAAGGCTCTACTTCTATGCTACAAAGACAGCTGAAACTGGGCTACAACCGAGCTGGAAGAATAATGGATCAGTTGGAAGCTTCTGGTATTGTGGGAAGTTTCAACGGAGCAAAAGCAAGAGAGGTTTTAATCGGAGATTTGAACTTTTTGGAACAATTTTTGGAAGATTTAAGGAAATAAATTAATGATTTTCTAAATTTTAATAATTAACCAAAAAAATAAAAAATGAACTACATTACAAAAATATCTACGGCGGTTTTATCTTTCGGAGTGGTGGCTTTGGCTTTCGCCCAAAAATCTGATGTCAAGTCTAAAAGCATTCTAGATGCCGTCTCAGCAAAGTATAAAAGTAATAAAAATACATACTTTAAGTTTGCCTATTCTACGGGGAGCAATGGGAAGATTTTCAAAACGCAAACAGGGATTTTCTATACCACGCCTACCCAATACAAACTGAAAATAATGGGAATAGAGCAGATTTTTGATGGGCAAAAAGTGTATAATATTAATGACGAAGACCAAGAGGTAACCATCGCAAAAGCCAATGGAAATGAGATGATGTTTTCCCCTACGAACTACCTTAATTCCTACAAAAAAGACTATAATACGGAGTATGTGGGCAAGAAATCTTCCGCCGATGTGGTAAAACTCACCCCGATA
>JAUNHO010000246.1 GCA_030523905.1 Bergeyella zoohelcum | reverse complement strand
CTGGATAGATTACAACAACAACGGAACTTTTGAAACCGATGAGCAAATATCCACTACCACTTCTAGAACTGCCGCAGGAGGTACATATACAGCAACTTTCACTCCACCTGCTTCTGCCGTTAAAAACACTTATCTAAGAATGAGAGTAAGAGCAGACTTCAATAATGGTGGTGCGTGTGATAACCTTGGCTATGGGCAAGTAGAAGACTACGCTGTAAGAATAACAGATGATTCTAAACTTTCTACCAACGAGCAAAACACTACCAAAGAAAGCGTATTTATCTATTCTAAAACAGATAATAAACTGAAATTAGTAGGAGATAATCCTAAGCAATTTGGGGCATACCAAATCTATGACATCAGCGGAAAACTGGTACAAGATGGCGTAAGCAATACCAACGAAATCTCCCTAAAATCTAACCTATCAAAAGGAGTTTATATCATAAAATACGCTAATAAAACCAGTAAATTTATTTACTAATACATAAAAAATTCCTTAGTTTTTACTTTGCCAAAGGTCTATTCTTTGGCAAAGTTTTTTTATTTTCAAGCCAAAAATATTTTATCCATTTTAATAATAAAAAATAATTAGACTGAAATTCAATGAATTAACTTTATTTTATGAAGATTTTAGTATTTTGTATTGCAAAGTACATAAATAATCATATATCTTTGTATTGTTAAAATCAGTATATGGTTTAATACTAATTATAAAACAATACAATATGAATACAGAAAACACGAAGGCACAGATGCGTAAAGGCATTTTAGAGTTTTGTATTTTGAGTCTCATTAGTCAAAAAGAAATGTATGTTTCTGATTTGATTACCGCACTCCGAAATGCAAAGCTAGATGTAGTAGAAGGCACACTTTACCCACTACTCACACGACTGAAAAACGGAGATTTCCTCTCCTATCGCTGGGAAGAATCTACTAGTGGGCCACCGAGAAAGTATTATAAAACAACCGAAAAAGGTAATGTTTTTTTACAAGAATTACAAAATACTTGGCAAGAACTGAACGAATCTGTAAATAAAATAACCAATAACTAAAATAAATCATTATGAACAAGACATTATCCATAGCATTAGCAGGGTTTTCATTCATCATAGAAGAACAGGCTTATATCAAACTTAGCGACTATCTTTCGGCATTGCGAAACTCCCTTGAAGCCGATGAGGTAGATGAAGTAATGCACGATATAGAAATCCGTATTGTGGAGATTCTCAAAGATTCTCTAGGGAAAAGAGAGGTGGTTTATGACGCTGATGTAGAGCAAATCATCAACCAAATCGGTCGCCCAGAAGTGATAGAAGAGCAGGAAGAAGCCTACTACTCTGGCTCTAAAAAAGCAAAACAAAACCACAGACAGCTCTTCCGCGACCCTGAAAGGAAGAAAATCTCTGGTGTTTGCTCTGGTCTTGCCCAGTATGTAGGTATGGACATCGCCGTGATGCGTTCCATCTGGCTAGGGATTGCTGTTTTAGGGCTTTTCAGTGCGGCTATTCCTACTACTTTTATCGTTATTATTTATACATTTCTTACTATTACTATTCCGAAGGCTAAAACCGCATCAGATTTTCTAAAAATGAAAGGAAAGCCTTTGAATTTTGACAATATCAAAGATGAATCTAATAAAATAGTGCAATTTGCTAACGAATCTGGCAAAAAAGTAAGCTCGTTCTACAACGAAAACAAAGCGAATATCAACAGCACGGCGAGTAAAATCGGGGATATTATCAGATATATTTTAGGCGGAATTTTCTCCTTAATGGCTATCGGGGGTATTATCTCTATCGTTGGGGCGTTTATTTTCAGTTCAGATTCCATTAATATTTCTGATGGTGCAGAACTTTTTCTACCATTTCAGGGGGACATTTTTGTCATTCTAGGCTTGGCATTTTTCACACTTTTGCTGCCTACCATTATCTTTATATTCCTTGCTATCAAGATGTTTTCACCAAAAACTAAACTAAAAAACTGGGGTTACATCACTGGCGGAATACTATTACTTTGGATTATCCTTGTTTCTGTGATTGGCGGAATGATAGTAAAAGAAGCCACACAATACCAAGGCGAAAACACCACGGAGGAAAATGTCTCTATCCCAGCCACTTCGGATACGCTTTATGTCAATTCCTACAAAGTAGCAATTCCATCTCATTTTAAGGCATATGGCAAGAAGTTTTGGTCCGACAAAAAGGAAATTTTCCACAAAGAACGCCTATATGTAGATGTTACGAAAAAGAATATTGATGCCCCATATCTCATCATC
>JAUNHO010000245.1 GCA_030523905.1 Bergeyella zoohelcum | reverse complement strand
TCATTCCTTGCAGTTCAAATAATTGTTTCAGTTCCTTTCTTGCAACGCCTTCTTTTGTTTCCAAATTAATAATTTCTACATTAGGAAAGTCTTTCATAATAAGCCCTGCACTACTAAATAAGCTATAGATTTTATACAATCTATTCGGGTTTTTCTCTATTTCCTGCAAGATATAGTCTTCTATTATTAGTTCTGTTTTTATCAGTTCTACACCATCAACATCGTATTCCTGACGAGGGTGTTTTGCTGTGTATTTAATATCAAAATCTTTTGCTATTTTCTCCAAGGTTTCTTTCAAAGAGGAAGGCTCTGGCACCCCCAATAGAATGCTAATACTATCTTTTATCTCGGTTTCTTTTTTCTTTTTCGTAGCATCAAACAATTCTATATGGGTTATTTTTAGTTTTTCGCCTCTAATTTTCTCCATCATATTAGGTATTCCGTAGAAAATAGTATAATGCTCTGATATTTTATTTTTCACCTTTTCTTTGGTGTATTGATTTAGATATTTATAGAGTATCCTTCCGTTTTTAGGTGTGTATTCTCCTTTTTCTACAATATGACTATTGACCAGATTAGCTGTTCCATCATCAAAAGTTTTAATTTCTGCATCAGGAAAAGAACTCAAAATAGTATGTATTTCAGGTTTTTCCATATTCGCAAAATAAAAAGTCTTTATATCACTCGGCAATAATGCTGCTTTTAGTTTCAATTCCAATAATGCCGTATATACGAAATTTCTAGTGTCAGGAGATTCATTAAAGTAAAAAGAATACGCTTTTAGGGACTTACTTTTTAATCTATTGAAATAATATTCATAGGTTTTATTCTTATTGTAAGACATCATTATGGTATAAAACTTCTCCGTAGGATGCTTCTCTATTAGCTTCTCCGCAATGACCATCTGTAAGGGAGTCCAGCAAATGATTACATTCACAGGTTCTTCTGGTGTAGAAAACACCTTGTCTTTTAGCATCATAAAGACATTATTCTCACCTGTGGTTTTTCTAGCGATATAGAAGTATCCCAGACCTACCAAAATAGTAGCCATTATTACTACTATCACACTTTTTTTATTCATAATTGTTTATTTTTAGTTCTCGCAAAGATATTACATTTAGTAAAGCAAAATCATCTTTTATTTATTATTTTTGCAGAATGATAAATGCAGAACAACTGAAAGCCACACAATCCCGCATAGAGGATTTATACAAATACTTACAAATAGAAAAAAAAGAAGTAGAAATAACCAATGACGACGAGAAAACTGCTGCACCAGAGTTTTGGGACAACCCTAAACAAGCGGAAACCTTCCTAAAACAACTCCGCTCTAAAAAGAAATGGGTGGAAGATTATAAGGAGATTTCTACTTCGTTTGAGGATTTACAAGTCCTGATGGAATTTGCCAAAGAAGATGCCGAAAGCGAACAAGAGCTAGACGCTCAATTCCCTATTTTACTGGAAAAAATAGAGAATTTGGAGTTCAAAAATATGCTCTCCAATGAGGGCGATGAACTCTCTGCCGTACTGCAATTAACCGCTGGGGCGGGTGGCACAGAGTCCTGCGACTGGGCTTCTATGCTGATGCGTATGTACACAATGTGGGCCGAGAAACAGGGCTACAAAATCCGAGAACTGAACTTCCAAGAGGGCGATGTGGCTGGGGTGAAAACCGTAACCCTTGAAATAGATGGCGAGTACGCATTCGGTTATCTGAAAGGCGAAAACGGTGTGCATCGTCTGGTGAGAATTTCTCCATTTGATAGCAATGCCAAACGCCACACTAGTTTCGTTTCCGTCTATGTCTATCCGTTGGTAGATGATACCATTGAAATCAACATCAATCCTGCTGATATTTCCTTTGAAACAATGCGTGCCTCTGGGGCGGGTGGTCAGAATGTGAATAAGGTAGAAACAGCAGTTCGTCTTCGCCACGCTCCTACTGGCATCATCATAGAAAACTCCGAAAGCCGTTCGCAACTTCAAAACAAGGAAAAAGCTTTACAACTATTAAAATCAAGGCTTTACGAGATAGAATTGGAGGAAAGAATGAAAGCCCGAAATGAAATTGAAGCGAATAAAATGAAAATAGAATGGGGAAGCCAAATCCGAAACTATGTGATGCACCCCTATAAATTGGTAAAAGATGTGCGGTCTGGCTACGAAACCTCCGATGTAGATGGCGTGATGAATGGTAACCTTACCCCTTTCCTAAAAGCCTTCCTAATGGCAGATGGCACAGCGGTGAGTGATGATTTGGAGTTATAAACTAAATGG
>JAUNHO010000244.1:1892-2293 GCA_030523905.1 Bergeyella zoohelcum | reverse complement strand
ATACGGAAAAACTAATGTGGCACAAATCATTACTTATTCCGTTCTCGGTGGAAAATCGGCGATAAAAGATGCAGGTAGGGTACTTGATATGCCCATTCCTGAAACGAACAATATTGCTAAACTAGTGCCTCCTAGCCCAGGTATGAACATTGCCAAAGCATTTTCAAAATACGAAAAACTGCCACCAGAAGATAAGGTTTTGGTAGATGAAATGAAGCAGATTTTGGATAATGAAAATGATGCTCGTTTTGAGGTGCTTTCGGCAGCGAAAAAAATGGAAGGTGCCATTAGAAATACAGGGATTCACGCCTGTGGAGTGATTATTACCCCAGAGGATATTTCCAATCTAGTGCCTATTACCATTGCTGCAAAAGATGCGGATATTATTGTCTCTCAGTTTG
>JAUNHO010000244.1:1021-1882 GCA_030523905.1 Bergeyella zoohelcum | reverse complement strand
AAAAATGGACTTCCTAGGACTTCGTACGCTTACCATTATAAAAGATGCCGTGAAACTCATCAAGCAAAATCACGGAATAGAGATTGTCCCAGATGATATTCCGCTAGATGATGAGAAAACTTATCAGCTATTCCAAGAGGGGCGTACGGTGGGGATTTTCCAATACGAAAGCCCTGGTATGCAGAAATATATGCGAGAGCTGAAACCTACCGTATTTGCAGACCTTATTGCGATGAATGCCCTCTACCGACCTGGTCCTATAAAGTACATTCCGAACTTTATTAATAGAAAACACGGCGTGGAGGAAATTGTCTATGATTTGCCAGAAACCGAAGAATATTTGAAGGAAACCTACGGAATCACGGTGTATCAGGAGCAGGTAATGCTACTTTCACAAAAATTAGCCAATTTTACCAAAGGTGAGGCGGATACTCTTCGTAAGGCGATGGGGAAAAAGATGATTGATGTTTTGGACAAAATGTACCCAAAATTTATAGAAGGTGGAAAGAAAAATAATCTTGACCCCGAACGATTGGAGAAAATTTGGAATGACTGGAAAGCCTTCGCCGAGTATGCCTTCAACAAATCTCACTCTACTTGCTATGCACTGGTGGCGTACCATACGGCGTATCTGAAAGCCAACTATCCTGCCGAGTATATGGCAAGTGTAATGACGCATAACCTAAACAATACCAAGCAGATAACGATGTTTATGGAAGATTGTAAGGCGATGGGGGTAGATGTTTTAGGACCTGATGTGAATGAAAGCCAGTATGAATTTGCTGTCAATGAAAAAGGGCAAATCCGCTTTGGTTTGGGGGCTATAAAAGGAATAGGGGAAGGGCCAAGTGAGGCGATTGT
>JAUNHO010000244.1:0-1011 GCA_030523905.1 Bergeyella zoohelcum | reverse complement strand
GACAAAACGGAAAATTTGCCAATATTTATGAGTTTTTTGAGCGTATCCCAGCAGGGCAAATCAATAAAAGGGTAGTGGAAAGTTTGGTAATAGCAGGGGCTTTTGATGAGATTGATAAATACCACAGAGCCCAATATTTTCAGCCAGATACCGCTAATAAAACCACTATTGAAAGGCTTCTACGCTATGGGCAAAGCTATCAGGAGAATAAAAACGCGGTGGAAACTTCTCTATTTGCAGATTTTGCCGATGAGGTACAGATAGAGCAACCAAAAATCAGTAATGCGGCGGAATGGGCCAATATGTACAAACTCAATAAAGAAAAGGAAATCATTGGCTTTTATCTTTCCTCGCATCCGCTAGATGAGTTCAAATATCAGTATCAATTCGTGCAGGGGGCTTTGTCTAAAAAAGAAATTTTGGAAAGCAAAAAAAATGAAATGCCACCAATGGAAAACGCCGTAATCCCAATAGATAAAGACGATGACACCACCGAAGAAATGGAGATAGAGATGGGGGAAGATGGCGAAATAATAGAGGAGGAGACGGCTAAAAATGTGGAAGCAAAAGGTAGTTTTAATTTCCTAAACCTTGATGAAATAGACGCTTTCCGAGATAAAACCTATGGGGCAGAACAACTGAAAATCTTTGAAGAAATAAAAGATTATAAGGAAAAACAGAGATTCAATGCCAATGCCAAAGAGTATATGGTGGCAGGTTTGGTAACCGAATACACCATAAGAGATGGCTATAATAGCGGCGAAAAAGTGGCATTTGTAACGCTGGAAGATTACTCGGGGAGCTATAGTTTTAGGCTAGGAGACAAGGATTATCTTCGTCTTCGTGAAAAGATTGATTTGCAAAGATTCTTGATTTTCAAAATAAAATTTACCATCTCCAAAGATAGCCGTGTATATCTGAATGTAACCGATGTGATAGAGCTGAAAGAAGTCTTTGATAAATTTGCAAAAAGCCTTTCGGTTGTAGTAGACATCAATGATTTGAGAAAGG
>JAUNHO010000243.1 GCA_030523905.1 Bergeyella zoohelcum | reverse complement strand
CAAACCTCTAATCCCTAAAAACCAAGCCCCAAACTCTCAATATTTGTCGTTTTATTTTTAATCCTTATATTTGTGAGGTAAAAATTTTAATGTCAAAAACTTCTATTTATAATGAAAAAAATACTCACAGCGGCTCTATTTTTAGGGACTTTTTTAGGGACAAATTGGGCAACGGCACAGACCGAAACCTCGGGTAGAAAAGGGCTATACAGAGCCACACATACCAAAACCACCGAACTGAAACACACCAAACTAAAAGTAAAATTTGACTTTGAAAAGGAACAAATGCACGGCGAGGAATGGCTCACGGCTTCGCCTTATTTCTATCCTTCGGATTCTTTGGTGCTGAATGCCAAGGCGATGCTCATCCACGAAGTAGCTTTGGATAAAAATGGAAACAAAGCCCCTCTAAAATACGATTATAAGGATAATTTACTGAAAATCAATCTGGATAAAACCTATCAAAAAAATCAAGATTATACCATATATATAAAATATACGGCAAGACCCAACGAGGTAAAAGGCGAAGGGAATGTCGCAATAAGCGATGCCAAGGGGCTTTACTTCATCAATGCACAAGGTAAAGACCCTGATAAACCAACCCAAATCTGGACACAAGGCGAAACAGAATCAAACTCGGTTTGGTTCCCTACCATCGATAAGCCCAACCAAAAAACCACGCAGGAAATCTATATGACCGTGCCTGACAGATTTGTAACCCTTTCTAATGGTCTGATGAAATCATCGGTAAAAGAAACAGGCGGACTGCGAACCGACCACTGGGTGATGGACAAAAAACACGCTCCATATCTCTTCTTTATGGGCGTGGGAGATTTTTCCGTCATTCAAGATAAATGGAGAAATATTTCCGTGGATTATTATGTAGAGAAAGAATATGCACCATACGCCAAAGAAATTTTTGGCAATACGCCCGAAATGATAGAGTTTTTCAGCAAACTTTTAGGTTATGATTACCCTTGGAGCAAGTATTCTCAGCTTGTGGGAAGAGATTTCGTGAGCGGTGCAATGGAGAATACCACAGCGGTAATTCACGCCGAACAAGCACACCAAAAAACAGGCGATTTGGTAGATGAAAACCAGTGGGAAGAGATCATCGCCCACGAGTTGTTCCATCATTGGTTTGGTGATTTGGTTACTACTGAAAGCTGGGCAAATCTTACTGTAAATGAGTCTTTTGCAACCTACTCTCAATACCTCTGGAATGAGTATAAATACGGAAAAGACCTCGCTGATTATTCCCTGAAAAAGACCACAGATGCCTATTTTTCTGACCCTGATAATATCTCCAAAGATTTGGTGAGATTCAATTATCATAATAGAGGCGATATGTTTGACACCGTTTCCTACAACAAAGGCAGTGGCATCTTGCATATGCTGAGGCAATATTTGGGAGATGCGGCGTTTTTTGCTGGGATTAATGATTATCTGAAATCCAATGAATATGGCACAGGCGAAGCACATCAAATGAGGTTATATTTGGAAAAAATTATCGGTAAATACCTCAACTGGTTTTTTAGCCAATGGTTCTTCGGTAGTGGGCATCCGAAACTGAGTTATTCTTACACTTTTGAGCCTGTAAAAAAGGAAGTTACGCTTTCTGTTTCTCAAAATCAATTAGGAGATTTCTTTGAATTTCCTTTGGCTATTGATGTCTATGACAACGGAAAACCCACAAGAAAAAATGTGTGGGTCAATGCCAAATCTACCAATGAATTTAGATTTTCAGTTTCTAAAAACCCTGATTTAATCAATATCAACGCTGATGGAGTTTTGGTGGCAGAAATCACCGAAAATAAATCACCTGAACAATATCTTCTACAATACCAAAATTCCAAAGAGTTTTTGAGCCGTTGGAATGCTGTGAAAAATGCAGGTAAAAATATTGATACTAATCAAAATGCACTGAAAACCATCCAGTTGGCATTAAAAGACTCTAATCAACATATTAGAATTTTAGCCCTAAAAGAATTAGATTTATCCAAAGCCAATCAAGCCAAATTGGTCTTATCCGATGTGCTAAAAATGGCAACCGATGACCCCAAAACTTTGGTACAATCTGCCGCAATAAGAGCATTAGCAAAAACAAAAGATAGAAAATATTTACCACTCTACGAAAAGGGAATCTCGGCGGTGTCTAATTCCGTAAAAGGCTCATCAATAGGGGCAATGGCGGAGATAGAGCCGTCTCGTGTAGCAGAATTGATAAAAAATGTAGATTTGGAATCTGCTAGTGAAGACCTCCTCACCACTCTCCTACCGATTATCGTGGAGAAAAAAGTAGAGCAA
>JAUNHO010000242.1 GCA_030523905.1 Bergeyella zoohelcum | reverse complement strand
AGTGCAACAGAAAGCAAGTACAGTACGGCTGTAGTGAAATCAGGTAAACTCTATGCGGTGCAATGATAAGTATATCGGCAACTAAGGGTGGCTCGCCCAATGCCGAGGGGTAATCAGCTAAAATTTTATAGTAATATAAAATGTAGATAAATGACAGACATTCAGAGCTTTATGTTTTGAATACAGAATCCAGCTTATAGATAGTCCTACGGAATTTTATAATAAAAAATAAACTTTTGAACTGAAACAAAACTAAGTATCTTATTATTTCAAAAAAACACCCTTTCAGGTTTTTATGATTCTGAAAGGGTGTTCTTGTATTGAAAACTATTTATTTAGATACTTCCGCTTGTGTCTCTGGGGGCTACCTCTGGGGCTTTTATGCCTGTCAGTTTTGTCATTATCTCTACAAACTCTGGGTCGCCAAGATTAAAGAATGGTCTGCCGTAAAATTTTCCGTCCTTATCTAGAAGAATATAACTAGGCATCTTGAAGGCATAAATCCCGAAATCTCTAGCGGTTTTAGAATTGACACCGCCTTTTATCCAATAATGTTCTCCTGCAAAACCTTTTAGCAATTCTTTACTGGTTTTAGTAAATTGCTCATTGGTATCATCTAGGTTGATGTAAGCAAAATTGATTTTAGACTTGTAAAAATCGGTTACTTCTTTCAAGATAGGAATGGCGGTAAGTGCGATATGAGGATTCCAAGATGCGTAGAACATCACTAGCGTAGGCTTGCCTTTCAGATCGGAAAGGTTGGTAGATTTCCCTTCTTTGGTTTGTAGCTCTAGCTCTGGGGTGCTTCCTACTTTATAGCCCATTAGGGTGGTTTGAAGGTGCTTCAAATCTGTTTTTATTTGAGCGTCCGAGATATTATCATCTATTAGTTTAGTGATTTTATCATAATTTTTTTGGTTCATATAGTTCAGGTCTGCCTGTGCCAAAACATACGCCAAGAAATAATCTTTCGCTGTGCTAGAAAGGTCTTTTTGGGTCTTCAAGAAATCGGCGAAAACCTGTGAAACCATAGGCACTACCTTGGGATTTTTCGGTAGTGTTTCTGTATATTTAGTGTATTTTTCATTCAGCTCATTCAGTTTGAACTCTCTATATCTTGGGAAATCCTTGATGTACCTATCATTATCTTTTTCTTCCTCTTTTTTCAGTGTTTTGAATTTTTCGGAAGCCCTATATTTAGGGTCATTTGCAATGATGCTATGCTGGGTTTCATAGGCATACAAAAGCGGAAGTAGAGAGGTAGCCACCTCGTCTTTTTTGTAATCTCTGGCATCGGTATCTTCATCGTGTTTATCTGCGGTGGCATCTACTAGTTTTAGGAAATCTGTCTTTATTTTTTGATATTCTTTGATGAAAGCGTCTTCTTTCTTCATCAGTAGCTCTTGCCCATTTAGTTTAGCCGTATAGGTTTCAATGGCTTTATCGGTGGCTTTTAGGAAATCATTATTGGCTTTGGCATCTCCTGTAATTTTCATTTCTGTAGGGAATGCCATTGCATCTGCATATAGCCCCAGTGTCTGCCCACCTTTTAGGTAGATTTGCGTAGCATTACCGCCATAGGTAAGGATATACATACCGCTTTTAGGGGCTTCAAACTCCCCTGCGAACTCCCCCTTGGCATCTACGCCTATGTTTAATAGTGGTAGAGTACCCACGCCAGAGGCCTCTATTATCTCTATGCGTTCTAGTGGGGTACCTTGCGAGATTTTACCTTTTATTTCTACTTTCTTTGAACAAGATATGGCTACTATTGCCATTAAAAACATTAACAAATACTTTCTCATTGTTTTTTATAAAATTGAATTAAAATTTTCTACCTACCCAGTAGGGTTACAAGGGCAAATATACAAAATTTTGTCTCTAGTACATAAAAAAACATCTCCCTACCAAAGTAGAGAGATGCTACATCTATTTCTTATTAGTATTTAGAAATAATAATATTAAATTCTGATCTTGCTTTTGTACCTTTTTGGTATGTTGCTCCATCCGTATTTGAAAAAACCTGTCTAAAAGTAGTAGGTGCTTTCAAATCCAAAATAAATAACCCTTGATAATTAGTAAAAGCTTTCTCTAATTTAGTTGTTAAAAGATTAGAATATTGTTTTTCTGTAATTAGATTACCATTACTATCTTCTAAATAGGTAACAATAGCATTAGTATCAAAATTAGAAAAATACATACCTGGACCTTCTGCAATACTTACACCATCTAAAGAATAAGTATATGCATATTTACCTGCTGGTAAAGTGATACTACTAGTATCTGTACCTAGTACTGCACCATCTAT
>JAUNHO010000241.1 GCA_030523905.1 Bergeyella zoohelcum | reverse complement strand
AAATGGTACTACACAGGTGCAAGACCTTGCGAAAGGTATTTATATCGCTAAAATTACTACTAATAACGGCGTTGTTACCAAGAAAATCGTAAAAGAATAATAAAAAACAAACCTTTTCAGACTTCCAAATGCTGAAAGGGTTTATTTATGTTGCTTATTTTTGTTAATTAAATATTAATATTCGGTATTTATCTCTTAAAAATTAATCCTTGACTAAAAAATATTTGATTATAAAATAATATTTTCATATTTTAGCAAAAATTTTGAACAATGGCAGATAATAAAGTGATATTAAACTACGAGGGAAGTTCGTATGAATACCCTATTGTAGAGAGTGCTATCGGAGATAGAGGGATAGACATTACCAAACTAAGAAACGAAACAGGGCTGATTACCTTGGATTTGGGGTATAAAAATACAGGGGCTACCATTAGTGAAATTACCTATTTGGACGGAGATAAAGGGGAGCTTTATTATAGAGGCTACCCGATAGACCAAATCGCAGAGCAGTCCAACTTTACGGAGGTGATGTACCTTTTGCTTCACGGCGAATTGCCTACCAAGGAACAATTTTCCCAGTTTGAGGAAAACATAAAACATTACAATTATGTAGCAGAGGAGATGAAAAAAATCATAGATGCGTTTCCTCGTTCGGCTCACCCTATGGGGGTTTTGTCTTCGCTTACATCGGCTCTTACGGCATTCAATCCAAAGGCGGTAGATGTGCGTTTCAAAGAAGACCTAGACCACGCAGCAGAGATGCTTATTGCTAAATTTGCTCACCTTGCCGCTTGGACATACAGAAAGACCAACGGCTTCCCACTCAACCACGGAGATAATAGCCTGAACTATGTAGAAAATTTCTACCGAATGATGTTCAGAATGCCAAATAAAAAATTTGAAATAGACCCAGTGGTAGTGAATGCTTTGGACAAATTGCTTATTCTTCACGCAGACCACGAGCAAAACTGCTCTACCTCTACTGTGAGAATGGTAGGCTCGGCTCACACAGGTTTGTTTGCTTCTATTTCGGCTGGGGTTTCTGCACTTTGGGGGCCACTTCACGGAGGTGCCAATCAGGCAGTGATAGAGATGCTAGAAATGATAGAGAAAGATGGCGGAGATGTAGCGAAATATGTAGCGAAAGCAAAAGATAAAGAAGATTCTTTCCGTCTAATGGGCTTTGGACACAGAGTTTATAAAAACTTTGACCCAAGAGCAAGAATCATCAAGAAAGCAGCTGATGATATTTTGGGAGCATTGGGTATCCACGATAAGGCACTAGATATCGCTATGCAGCTAGAAAGAGTGGCATTGGAAGATGATTATTTCGTAGAGAAAAAACTTTATCCGAATGTAGATTTCTATTCAGGAATTATTTACAGAGCATTGGGGATTCCTACGGAAATGTTTACCGTGATGTTTGCTTTGGGAAGACTACCAGGCTGGATTTCTCAGTGGAAAGAAATGCGTCTAAAAGGCGACCCAATCGGAAGACCAAGACAAGTCTATCAAGGAGCACCGAAGAGAGACTATGTGTCTATTGATAAAAGATAATTATTCTTGATAATAGTTTTTGTTTCATAGGGAAAACCTTTCACTTATTTTTTATAGAGTGGAAGGTTTTTTAAACATTAATAATACATAAATGAATTGGATAATACTCATTATAGCAGGGTTGTTTGAGACAGGTTTTGCCATTTGTTTAGGTAAAGCACAGGAGACGCAGGGGAGAGAAAGTCTTCTTTGGTGGGCTGGTTTTGTGGTTTGCCTATCGCTTTCTATGTTACTGATGTTCAGGGCTATTTCCATAGGAGAGCATAAAATTCCCATTGGTATGGCTTATGCAATTTGGACGGGAATTGGTGCTGTGGGAGGTGTTTTAGCAGGTATTTTTATTTTCAATGAGCCTGTTAGTTTTTGGAAAATGTTTTTCGTTTTCACATTGATAGCCTCTGTCATAGGGCTGAAACTGAACCACGGATAAAATTAAAGCCTTCGTTATTACAAGGCTTTTCTATATGTTTTTCTTTTTTTCGTAAATGATTTCGGTGATTTTTCCGCCGACCCAAGAGAAGGGGAAGAAAGTCAAGAAAATACAGATTTTGTAAAATGTAGGGTGATAGGGAAATATGATAATATCTAGCATCGCGATGAATAGCAGGATAAAACCAATGAGTATGGCATAGGCTACTTTTGCTTGTTTTACGATGACTGCCGTAGCCACCCCACCGAGTGATGCTGAAACCCCAGAAAGAAACAGTAACCAAAGGAAAAAACCATTGTCTCCTCGTACGCTATATAAGAATTTTTCCCAAG
>JAUNHO010000240.1:1651-2320 GCA_030523905.1 Bergeyella zoohelcum | reverse complement strand
ATGAGATATTCTTTTTTGTTATTATTAGTAAGTTGTCTGGTTTTTTCTCAAACAATAAAATTCAGTGGTACTTTACCAATAGGAATGAGTGATTATGCTGAAAAAGTATTAGATGAAAGTAGGCAGAATGTTTATTATAAAACTACTTTTATTAAAAATCCTAAAAATCCCAAAGCTACGGAAACCATTACCCTCCTAAGAATTGGTGAAAAATTTTCAAGGTTTTCAGATGCTAATGCTGTAAAATATGATTCCCTTATGCAGGTCTATGTAAAGGAAGGAAAAGTAGATGCAAAGGGTATGACCAGTCTAATGGCTTTGAAGGCAAAATGGCAAGGCGTTTTGGTGAAAAACTTAAAGGACAATAAAGTGATTACCCAGAAGAAAATAAAAGAAAATTTTCAGTACGAAGAGCCTCAGCCTACGATTTCTTGGAAAATAGGTAGTGAGACTAAAAATATCATTGGCTACGCTTGTAGAAAGGCAGTGGGAGAGTATAGAGGTAGAAAATATACGGCTTGGTATGCGGTAGATTTGCCTATTAATAATGGACCATATATTTTCCAAAATTTGCCAGGTTTGGTGATGGAACTAGAAGACGCAGATGGGCATTATCATTTTGAGGCGATGGCAATAAATCAAGTCCCTGAAAAGATTTATATGGAAGAC
>JAUNHO010000240.1:0-1641 GCA_030523905.1 Bergeyella zoohelcum | reverse complement strand
CCTGCGGTATATCACACTGCCGAAGTCTATAATATAGATGGTACGCCTATGACAATGAAAAATAAAAGTACTCCGTATAACCCAATAGAATTGGAATAATCTATGCTAAATAAAAACCTCCTGAAAATATTTCGGGAGGTTTTGTTTTTTATTGTTTTATAATCTGTGTAATTTTTTGTGTGCCGTTGCTCAATGTGTATTTCATCATATACTTGCCAGATTTTAGTTTATCCAAACGGATTTCGCCAGATACAGCATTGATGTTGTAGGTCGCTACCTCTATTCCTAAAATGGAATAAAATGTTACCGACTTTATTTTCAGAAAGTTATCATTAGATTTTACCAAAATATTATCCCTTGCAGGGTTAGGATACACCACTACCACCGCATCATCTTTCTGATATGGGCTGGGGTTTTGGGCATTCACGCCAGTAGTGCTTATAAAAATCCCTAAAAATAATATAGAAAATAAAAATTGCTTCATATAAAAAAGTGTTTGGATAAACTTTCACAAAGATAAAACAAATTATATTAACACGCAATATAAATTTATCATTAAATTTGCAACAAAAATAATACCAAAATTATTAATTTAGACAAAAAATAAAAAATGATAATGTATTCTAGAAACCGAAGGCTTCGCGTAAGTCCGTCGGTAAGGGCATTGGTACAAGAAACCACACTCACGACTAATGATTTCGTAATGCCTGTTTTCGTAATGGAAGGAACTAATCTACAAGAGCCAATCCATTCTATGCCAGGGATTTACAGGAGAAGTATAGACCTACTAGTGAAAGAATGTAAGGAATTATTTTCATTAGGAATCAAAGCGGTGAATATCTACGCCAAAGTTTCCGAAGACCTAAAAGACAATACAGGAAAAGAGGCGTGGAACTCTAACGGACTGATGCAACGCACCATAAAAGCCATAAAAGATGCTGTTCCAGAGATGGTGGTAATGCCAGATGTAGCACTAGACCCGTATTCTATTTATGGACACGATGGCATCATCACCAACGGAAAAGTAGATAATGATGCGACCAATGATGCTCTCGTGAAAATGGCAATTTCCCAAGCGGAGGCAGGGGCAGATATAGTAGCACCGAGTGATATGATGGACGGCAGAGTGGCGGCTATCCGTGCAGGTTTAGAAGAAAATGGCTTTACCGATGTGGGGATTTTGAGCTATGCGGCCAAATATGCGAGTTCGTTCTATGGACCTTTCCGCTCTGCTTTGGATTCTGCTCCGAAGGAAAATATGGATATTCCGAAGGACAAGAAAACCTATCAAATGGATTTTCATAATTCCAGAGAGGCGATAGATGAGGTGCTGAAAGATGTAGATGAAGGGGCAGATATTATAATGATAAAGCCAGGTATGGCGTATTTGGATATTGTTTCGCAGGTTCGTGCTACCATAGATTTGCCTATAGCAGCCTATAATGTAAGTGGTGAATATGCGATGATAAAAGCCGCTGCACAAAACGGCTGGATAGATAATGATAAAGCCATCATAGAAAGCCTTACCTGTATCAAAAGAGCAGGTGCCGATATGATTTTTACCTACGCTGCCAAAGAAGCCGCAGTTTTATTAAATCAGTAAATTGTTTAATTTTTTTAATTATTAAAATATGGATAAAA
>JAUNHO010000239.1 GCA_030523905.1 Bergeyella zoohelcum | reverse complement strand
CGCGGATAGGTTTTCCTCAAATCATAGGCACCATAGGCTTTATTTCTATTTTCAAATACAATTTCATCTAGTGTAAGATTAGTATTGTATACGCTCTCATCTGCCATTTTACTTTATTTTTAAGTGTTAAATGGGATATTTTAGTTCTGCGGAGTAGTAGTGCTACCGCCCACCTTCGCTTCATAAACGGCTACTTCCCAAGGTTTGATATCGGTAATACCATATCTTTCGTGTTTAGTAATAGCCATTTCATCTAAAATATCTACAAAATTCATATATAGGGCATCGTCCGTAGGTTTTATAATCACCGTGAAAATATCTTTATTTTCTGCACGGGCTGCCGCCTGCTGAATCACTTTTCTGATTCCTTCTCTATCAAAAGAAGTTTCTTGCAAGGTCTGTTCGTTTAGACCTGCTTGGTCTTGCTGATGATAGAAGATTCTATTATCCTTACCAATGATGATAGAGATAGAGTTACTCAGTTTAATCTCCGTATCTGGAGCTTTCTGATTTTCTTTTGGTTTAGCTGGTAATCCCAAATCCATTACATTCGGTTTATTGAAGGTAGTAACCAACATAAAGAATGTAATCAAAAGAAATGCCAAATCTACCATTGGGGTAAGGTCTACATGAGGTGGTTGCTTTTTGGAACGCACCTTGCCGCCTTTGCCGCTCTGTTCTTTTACTTGTACTTCTGCCATTTCTTAATTATTTTTCTGGGTTTACTTCTTGATTAGTAATCAACCAAAATTTAAGGAAATCTATATCTCTCAATCCCTCGAATAATGCTTTTACTCTCGGGTATTTGGTATTGGTATCTCCTTTTACTGCCAGTTTATACTCTGGGTTTACCGTGAGACTCTGCTCTACCCAATCGATAAGCTCTTTTTTGTTTTCGTCCATAGGTACGCCTGGTGCTTTGAAAGCTTTTTGGTCGTCTTCTGAAAGATTAAGAAATGCTTTCAGCTGAGACAAAGGTACACCTACTGATTTTATTTTAGAAAAAGCAACTTTCTCTTGGTCATTAAATGAGAGACCATACTTTTTTGCCATAGCATCTAGAAGTTTGATTCTTTCCGTTCCGTTTTCTACGGGAGTGAAGTAGAATCTACCATCTGTGGTGCTTAGCACGGTCATCAAACTACCATCTGGAAGAATAGTTTCCGAGATAGAAGATGGCGTAGTGATGTTCTCTACATCTGGTTTAGCAAACTGGGCAGTGAGAATAAAGAAGGTAAGTAGTAGGAATGACACATCGGTCATCGCCGTCATATCTACTCGTATGTTATGTCTTTTTGGTTTTACTCTCGCCATTATTTATACTTTATAATATTAAACTTAAAAAATTGATGATTGCCTTATCATCTTCTTTGCAGTTACTACGGATTAGTTTTGTGCTGCAAAAGACTGCTGGATAGACATTGCGATTTCATCAATTTTGAATGTCATACCATCAATTTTTGAAGTAAAGAAGTTGTAAAGGATAATTGCCACTGCAGAAGTACCGATACCTAAAGCGGTATTTACAAGTGCCTCGGAGATACCGATAGATAGTTTTGCAGAGTCTGGCGTACCACCTCCTGAACCTAGTGCAGAGAACGCCGCGATCATACCCAATACCGTACCTAGTAGAGCCACAAGGGTAGCCACAGTACCAAGAGTAGAAAGAATCATCATATTCTTTTCAAGCATTGGCATTTCAAGGGTTGTAGCCTCTTCAATAGACTTGTTGAGTGCAGCCATTTTCTGCTCTTTATCCATATTTTTATCATTTAGAAGAGCCTTATAAGACACCAAACCTTCTTTTACTACATTACCTACGGTTCCTTTTTGTGCATCGCACTCTTCTATTGCTTCATTGATTTTGTTTTCGCTAAGCAATTGTCTGATGCTCAACACGAATTTATCCAAATTACCTTTACCTTGTGCTTTACCTAGCATAATGTAACGCTCTACGGAGAACACGATAACGATAATCATAAAAGAGATAAGGATAGGTACGATAATACCACCCATATAGATAATACCAAGCCCGTGTGGGTGAAGTTCTGACCTTTCAATGTCTGCGAAAGCCACGGTTGACTGACCAGCGATTCTCGGGTCTTCATTAAAGTTACTTGGGTTACCTAATACGAACCAATAAATACATACCCCTATCGCAATAAGAATAGGAATAACCAACGCAGGATTAAGCCCTCCTGTCTTTCTAGCAACTACTTGCTCCTCTGTGTTTGAAACATTCATTTCCATAATTGAACTAAATTATAAATTATTATTTTAAATTTTTGATGCCGTAAAATAAAAGTAAATTTTTGAATAATC
>JAUNHO010000238.1 GCA_030523905.1 Bergeyella zoohelcum | reverse complement strand
ACTGTTTAGCGGCGGCTTGGTCGGCATATCGTTCTCCATCAGGTTTTCGGTTTATTTTAAAGTAAATAAAAAATTTGATGTAGCTTTTATTTTTATTCGTTATATAATTTAATTTATAAAGATTACTATCAGAAGGAAAAAACAATGAAAAAACAAATTGTATTATTGTCGTTTTTGGTATCTGTTTTTGGCTATGCTCAGGAAGACCAAAAGAAACCGATCTCCAAAGAGAAAACCATAGAGGAAGTTACCATCAAGAAAACTAAAAAAGCGGTAGAACAAAAAGCCGACCGCACCATTTTTGATTTCTCCGAGCAAACTCACCTCAACACAGGCACGGCTTTGGAGGGTATCAAGAAACTTCCAGGTCTGATGAGTTCCGACCTTACAGGTATGGCGTATCAGGGGAAATCACTTGCGGTCTATATGGATAGCCGTCCGCTAAACATCAGTAGCACCGAGCTGAATGCCTTTCTGGAAGGGCTACCAGCGAGTTCCATTGATAGGATAGAGGTGGTAACCAACCCAGGTGCGGAGTTCCCTGCCACAGGTGGCGGTGCTATTCTCAACATCATCACTTCTCGTTCGGCGAAGTCCTATCTTACGGCGACCTATTCTGGGAATTATTCATTTAGCAATTATGATAAATACCGCAATAGCACCAATCAATCCATTTTGTTGAACTCCAAAAACAAATGGTTCGGTTGGCAGCTCAATACAGGCGTGAATTACGCAGAGGAGATGAACCGCACTTCCATTGATGAGATAATGAATTTGTTTTCAGATGATACTCGTCGCGGTTATTTCGCACGAACGGCTTTGTCGTTTGATTTAGGACAAGACCGCTTGCTCCTCAATTACAATCTCAACCATAATAATAATGACGAACTACCTTTCAGCACGGGCTATATAGGAACTCATTTTTACCAAAGACAAGACCTTGCAGGTAGCAAAAGATTAAGGCAAGAAGGGGTTTTGACCTACCAAAAAAGATTCAGCGATGCGGATAAAAAACTAGATTTCAAACTGGCTTACACCAAATACGATACGGATTTCGTGCAAGACAATCAGCTTTATATGTTGAACGGCATACCGCTCGCTCAGGCTCAATATACCAACGCCTCCGATGCGAGAACGGCAGAGTTTAGCGTCAATTATTCCCAAGATATTAATCTTTTAGATACTGGTAAAATCGTGGCTGGTGGGCTTTACGAACGATTGGATTACAACACCATAGGCAATCAAATCAAAAATCTGGATTACCAACGCCAGACCCTTGCCACCTTTGCCGAGTTGCAGACTACCAAAGGCAAGTGGGATTTCATTCTGGGGCTTCGTGGGGAGGATTATGACATCAGCGGAGAGACTTACAACGCACTCGCTAGCCGATACGATGCTTTGCAAACATTCAAGAAATATAGGCTCTTCCCAAATGCCAGCGTGCAGTATAATTTCACACCGATGATTAATATGTCCCTCGCTTATAATAAGAAAATCAACCTGCCGAGCATCTCGCGTCTGAACCCGAATGCCAACTATACCAACGGGACTTTCTTCACCTCGGGGAATGCCAATCTACAGCCGACTATTTTTGATAATTTTAGGCTAGAGATTTCAGCGTTTGATTATATTTCCTTGGGCTACGGATTGAACTTGGCGGATAACGAGGTAACGGAAATGATGTATCGCGAAGGCAATATGGCAAGTATGAAATCGGTTAATATTTCTTCCCTAAGGTCTCATAACGCTTGGGTTTCATTCCCTTTTCCACTGGCGATATTCCATAAATCGTTAAAGGAAATAATGAGTTCCAACCCAGACAAAATGAGTTTCCTGTATTTTGTGGCAGCGTATAGTGTGCAAGAGCTTCCAAATGTGGCGAACAAAGGACTTTGGTATTTAGCGGTAAATGGGCAGATTGCTCTACCGAAAGACATCAAAATGAACCTTAATTATTCGGTTATACCTGGTGGTTCGGCGTATTATTATTATGGCATCAGTAAGCCATTGCAGAATAATTTGGACATTACTTTGTCTAAAAAATTCTTGAAGAATAGGCTAAATGTTTCGGTATTTACGAATAACTTATTGAATAAGAATAATACAACGGGCTATTCTAGAAACCAAGTGCCAAGCGTAGTGCTGAGCAACAAGGCGGACACTCGTAGTTTTGGGATTTCGGTAAATTACAAAATCCCAACCAAAAACAAATTGGCAAAAGAAAATCCTAACCTTTTATTAGAGTCTAAAATAGAGGAAAAAGGCGGAATGATAAAGTAATGATATTCTCTTAAAAATTCCCCTATTTATCTGCAAACAACAAA
>JAUNHO010000237.1 GCA_030523905.1 Bergeyella zoohelcum | reverse complement strand
CAAGAGTTCCAAGGTGCTTATCGCCAGATACTTTACCACCTTCCCAGTTGATAGCCTCACCAGCTGCTACATTGTATTTCACAGAGTTTTCAGGTGTAGCAGTAGCCTCTACTTGGTCTTTTGTTTCCACAGTATCAGCTTTTTTACAAGCCGTGATAGACAGAGTCGCTATCGCAAGGATAGCCAAAACATTTTTTTTCATTTCTTTTAAGGTTTAAAATTTAGGCAAAGGTAAAAAATATTAATTAAAATGAATATAAATAATTAAAATTTTGGTATGGGTATTTGTCAATTAGTTGGAAATTAATATTTTAGTGGCGTAAAATAATAATCATTATGAAAATAAAACTAACAACATTAGCAATTTTGTATGCAGGTTTTGCTTTTTCACAGGAGGTAAAGCAAGATAGTACAACACTGAGTAAAGACATCAAAGAGGTGATAATAAAGGCTCAACGCAAAAAGCAGTATACAGACCACGCCGCATATACTTTTGATAAAGAAGCATTGGAAAAATCTAGGCATTCCAAAGATTTGCTAGAAACTCTACCAGAACTTCAGCTAGACCCTATGTCTAATACCATTACTAGTATCAAAGGAGAAAAAATCCTTTTCCTCGTCAATGGAATAGAGGCGACAGATAGCCAGATAAAAAGCATTGCCCCTACCAATGTAGTAAAAGTATTGTATTATGATATACCACCAGCTAGATGGGCAAATAGAGCAGATATTGTAGTGAATATCATTACCCGAAATCCAGAAGTGGGCTATTCTTATGGTGTAGATGTATCATCTGCTGTTACCACAGGTTTTGTGAATGGCTCTGCATATTTAGGATATACAAAAGGAAAGAATGATTTTGGCTTGGAATATTCTATTAATTATAGAAATTATGATAATAGAATAATGAAGGAACATTATGATTATCAGCTAAATGGTATTCGTTATCAGTCAGATGATACTCAGAAAGATAAATTTGGCTATACGGCACAATACATTACGGCGAGGTATGCCAATGTAGCATCGGATAATTATACTTTCCAAGCAAAATTTACCATAAATCCTTTGAGCGGTTATAATAGAGGAATTAATCAAAATATTTTTACCCAAGATAATATTACGAATATACATCAAGGAATTAATAATATGGATTTGAAATATACTAATCCAACACTTGACCTTTATTTTTCCAAACAATTAGGTAAAAAAGACGAGTTGATTTTAATCTTGTGGGTTCTCACTATACAACCCATTCCTATCAGTTTGATAAAGAGTGGAACGAAGCAACTGGTGTAGATGTTTTTAATAATAATATGAACTTAAAGGCTACACAAACAGGTTTGGTGGGAGAGGTTTCTCATACACATAAATTTGAAAAAGGGAAATTAACATCTGGTTATAGAGTTTCCAATACGGCTATTTCTAATGACCTTTCTAATCTTTTGGGGCATTCTAAATTTGATGTTAATTATTTGGAGCAATATTTCTATACCGAATATTCAGGGAAGTTGGATAAACTCAATTACCGTATGGGGATAGGCGTAACCAATATACATAACAAAGGGGCAGAATCTACCCAAAACGATTGGGCTCCTACTCCTAAATTAGTATTAAACTACGGATTGAAAGGTAACCAAACTCTTCGTTTTACTTCTCAATATACATCTTATAGTCCATCAGCGTCAGAACTAAGCCCTAATGTGGTTCAGATCGCTCCTAATATTGTGAAACGAGGAAATCCACAGTTGGAGGTTAAGCATACTTTCAGAAATCTTCTTACCTATTCTATTGGGACAAAATATCTGGATATGAATGCTACGGCGTTTTATAATATTGTAAATAATTATATTTCAGTATTTTATGTATCAGACCCAATAACCAATGGCTATGCCCTCCTTTACAAAAATGCCAAAGATTATAAGGAAGTGGGAGGACAAGTAAGTGGCTCAATAAAGCCTTTTGGTACAAATGTTTTATCACTTGGGTTTTATTTACAGCCTGTTAGTGCAAGATTGGTGGCATTTGATGGAAGAATATTCAAGAGCCAATATATTAGAAATAACTTTTCGCTTACATCAGCATTCGGAAATTGGCATTTGACATATCAGTTTAACATTCCTGTATATACATTTGATGGCTCATTTTTACAAATGTATGAAAATAGTAACCATTTTTTAGCAAGTTATGAACTAAAAAATTGGAGATTTAGTTTTTCTTATCTGTTTATGGGCGTACCAGCACAATATAAGAAGAAGAGTCTGGAAGGTAGTATAGTGAATTATAATAATTCATCGCAGATTTTCAGTAATAAAAATATGATGACATTTGGTATA